>JBDSLP010000169.1:0-18141 GCA_039916325.1 Nakamurella sp.
ACGTGGCCGCGAACTTCGTCCTGATCCCGTCGTTCGGCATCGAGGGCTCCGCCGGGGCGACCGTCGTGGCCTACACCGTGCAGTGCCTGGGCATGCGCTGGTCGGCCGGACACCGGGTGGACTGGCCGAAGACCCCGCCCCGCATCCTGCTGCAGGCGGCTGCCGCTGTGGCCCTGGGCGCCGCCTCGACCGCGCTGCCCCAGACCACGGCGTGGAACATCTCCCGACTGGTGCTGGCGCTGGCCTGCCTGCCGTGGTGCTGGATCCAGTTGCAACGGACCCGCCGCGGTCAGTGACGTTTTTTGTCCCACCCCGTACGTACCCGCGTTCCGCGCCAGGACAGGTCAACCGGCACCGCCGATGAGACGATCGACGTCAGCGCACCGGCCTGCTCCGGTCCGCCTGCGAGAAGAGGAAATCCGATGAACAATCGCCCAGCCGACGACGTGCGGCGGCGGCATTGGTGACCGAACAGACGACGGCTGACGGCACCACCCACGTTTCCACCCCCACCCGCCCCGCTGCCGGGCTCGTCTGGAGCACCCGGCTGGTGACCCTGGCCCTGGTCGCCCTGCTCTCGGTGGTCGTGCCCCTGCTGGCCATGGTCGATCTGGCCCTCCCCGGCCGGCCGGTACTGGCGGTCGTGTTCATGGTCCTCGTCCCCGGCGTGCCGGTCGCACTCGCGCTGCGCCTGCGCAATCTGCAGGCCACGATGGCGCTCGCGCTGGCCGTGAGCCTGAGCTACCAGGTCATCTTCGGGACCTTCGCGGTGGCGGACGCCTTCTGGCACCCGATCGGCAGCGCCTGGATCGCCACCGTCATCGGCCTGGGGTTCACCGTCATCGCGTTGCGCCAAAAGCAGTCCCGCGTCGACCGCCGACCGATCGCCTGGGGCGAGTGGATGCGGGCCGTCGTCGATGACCGGGTCCGGCTCGTCAGCCTCGCGGTCATCCTCGTCGCGCTGCTGATGTGGTGGTGGGAGACCCGGACCATCGTGCTCGCCGACGCCGCGGCCTACGGCCTGTTCCAGGTGATCAGCTGGCGTTTCGTGACGGCGTTGATCCTGCTGGCCGCGGTCACCGCGTACACCCTGTTCCGGACCCGCTGCGATCACCTGGTCCTGACCCTGGCCGCCGCGCTGTGGGCACTGGTCGGCTACGGCACCGTGCCGGTCAGCGACGGGCACGGCAATGTCCCGACCGGGTGGGTGCACGTGGCGTTCATCCAGTACATCTCGCTCAACAACGGCGGTGTGCCGTCCAGCTACGACGCCCGCTTCAGCTGGCCGGGGTTCTTCTCCGCGGCCGCCCAGCTGGTCTCGCTGTCCGGTACCGACGATGCCCGCAGCTTTCTGGTGCTGGCCCCGTTCGTCTACTTCCTGCTCGCCCTCCCCGGGCTGCTGCTGATCGGCCACTCGATCACCCACTCCTGGCGCTGGACCTGGGTCGCGGTCTTCGTCTACCAGACGACCAACTGGTACCAGCAGGACTACTTCGCCCCGCAGGCCACCGCCTTCGTGATGTACGTGACGCTGATCGGGGTCCTGCTCTGGATGATCGACTCTGCGGTGATCCCGCGGCTGCCCGGCAACCTGGCGGCCAAGATCGTCGGAGCGCTCCGCCGCACGCCGGCGCTGCCGGTCGGGATGAGCCCGCGCACCGCGCAGGGTCTGGGCCTGGTGCTGGCCGTGATCTGCGCCGGCGTGGTGCTGGTCCACCAGCTCACCCCGATCACGCTGATCTTCGCACTCGTCGGATTCACCATCACCGGCCTGATCCGGTACCGGATGTTGTGGCTCACCACCGGGCTGATCTTCGCCGGTTACTTCAGCTTCGGCGCCAGCGACTACTGGCTGGGCCACCTGAACGGTCTGCTGGGCGACGTCGGCCAGGTCAGCAACGCGATCTCCGCCGGCGTCGGCGGACGCATCGTCGGGGATGCGACCTACCAGAGCAACCAGTACGTCCGGATCGGCTGGTCACTGCTGTTGCTGATCGGTGGCGCCATCGGTGTCTGGACGATCCGGCGGCGACGGGAGGCCCTGCTGCTGGCCGGTCTGGCCTGCGCACCGTTCGCCCTGCTGGTCGTACAGAGCTACGGCGGCGAGGTGGTGATCCGCTGCTTCCTCTACGCGTCGCCGATCCTGGCCCCGTTGACCGCCGCCGCGCTCCGCGGCGGGGTCAGGGTGCTGCGGTCCCGGCTGGGCGCCACCGGTCCGGCGGTCACCGAGCCGCCGACTCGGACGAGCCTGATCTGGACGGCGGCGCTGGTGCCGGTGGTGGTGGTCGCAGGCCTGATGCTGACCTTCACCCGTGGACTGAACGCCTCCTTCGAGCGGACCCCCGACGACCAGGCGGTCGCCGCCCAGCTGATGTACGACCGGGCGGTCACCGGTGACACGGTGGCGCTGCCACTCTTCTACGGGCTCACTCCGTACCTACGGATCACCGACGTCCGGGTCCGATACATCACCGGGGACACCTGCACGGGCACCGACCTGACGTCCTGCCTGAAGGATCCGCTCCCCCGTTTCGTGCTGATCGGTCTCACCCAGGAGCGGGCCGGCGAGCTGACCCGTAGCCGACCGGTCGGTTGGGTGTGGGCAATGGGCGAGCAACTGATCGACTCCGGCCGGTACGCCCGCATCTACTCCGGGGCCGATGCCTGGCTTTTGGAACTGAACCCAGAAGGAGGCGCGTGATGCAGAGTGCACTCATCGGCTGGTTGGGCGTGGTCATCGTCGTCGCCGGCGTGTTGGTCACCCTCGGCGCGGACTTCTTCCGTCAGCGGGACATCACCGCGGCGACCACGGCACCGGCGGAAGGATCGGCCCAGCGGCAGCCCGGCGGCCGGGTCTTCTGGCTGACCGTCGCCGCTGTCGTACTCGCGGTGACCGCCGTGGTCGCCACCGTCGTCCGGCTGGCGACCCTGGCCTGACCCGGGCTACTGGACGTAGGTGTACACGCTGACCCAGTCGATCTGCAGGTGCCCGTTCTGGGTGACCGGACGGGGGCTCGAGGTCTCGGTCTGCAGGACCCAGTGCATCGGGGTGTGCGGGATGTTCCTGGTGTCGTTACCGACGACCTGGCCGTCCAGGAGGAACGTCACCCGGGTCGGGGTCCACTCGATGCTCACGGTGTGCCACCCCGTGAAACTGACCTGGGTGTCGGCCCACGAGCAGTTCTTCGCGGGGTTGTCGACACAGTGGTTGAAGCCCCACATCTTGCTGTTGAGACCTCCTTCCGGGAAGTCGATCTCGCCCTCGTTCCACTGGTTGGAGTCAGGCCAGAGCAGCCAGGCCACCTTGTAGCCCGGCAGGGCGTCGGACTTGAAACGTGCCGAGAACTTGCCGTACGTCTGGCCCTGCCAGGGCGCAGTGACGATGGGCGCGGGTGCCGCGACCTGTGGGCGACCGTTCTCGGTGTGCAGGAACATATCGAGCAGACCGTTCTTCACCGACAGGATGTCGCTGTTGTAGGTACCGGCCTTGAACGAGTCGACGAAATTGTGGTAGCTGCTGAACTTGTTCTTGTAGACGTCGTCAAAACGGCCGGCCGCGGCATCGGTGGTGAAGTCGTCGGTGAAGACCTGCTTCCACCCGGGGAGGTCGCCGGTCGGCATCTTCGTGTCGACGGTGGTGACCACGGTCGGATCGGGAACCGTCACGACGAACGGCCTGGCTTTGTCCAGCGTCAGCCAGACCCCTTCGTCGTAGGCGCAGGTCCAGTAGTTGTAGCTACCCGGCGCGAGGGTCTGCTTCGCGGTGTGGGTCGTGCCGGTGGGTGTCACCCTGGCGTTCTGCGCCTTGACGAAGTCGACGTTGAGCTTGTTGGCCCCGCGGACGCAGACGCCGAACTTCTCGACCGTGGTGCTCACGTTGGACCTGACGGTGGTGACCGCGGTGACCTCGTAGCCCTTGACGTTGGCGGTCAGGCCACTCGAGGTGAGGATCGGGGCGGCCGCGGCAACCGCCGGCGACACTCCCAGCAGGAGGGAACCGAGCACGCCGGCCAGGGCTGCGGTCCGGAGCGGGCGGACGGAGAGGAGGGACATCGGGGTGACCTTTCGCAGGACTCGTGGACGGTTCGACAGAAGCCGTGGGCGACGAGTTGTCACTCAGCGTGTCGACCCGACACGGAATGTAACAATTTCTACGAATCGGCAAAAGGTTCGGTAAAGGCCGTCGATCTTCCCCTTTGTCACCATGCGTGAGCGCCTCTCTGTCGAATTTGTCCTCCGAATCGGCCCGTCCCGCCGACGCGGTCACCCTCCGGTGATCTTGACACGACTCGCCGGTCGTCGTTCACACGTTCGACGAATTGGCAGGAACAAGGGCATTGACCCGATCACGCGGAAGCGCTTGTAACCTCCGCCGCACCTCGAAGGTGACGCTCGTCGCTCGACGGGGCAATTGTGTGATCTGAACCACTATCACTGAACGTGAGCAGCGGTCGCGGCACGACCCGGCTACCGGACGGCTGCAGTGCATACAGAACCGGCGGTCACATCATGACCGGGCCCTGATGCGAACGCCGGCGGATACTGTGCGTCGTCGCGTACCTGGAGGCCGCTCGCGACCGTGACGAGGATGGCGCCGAGACCGTTCAAAACGACGTCGAAACCCAACGTGAGGAGGGTCGGGCCCGAGACCGCCACGAGTCGACTTCGGCACGACGCCGAATGCCCGATCTTTCGCGCGTGGGTGGGACTCAGACGGCCTTGTAGACGGTGACCCAGTCGATCATGACGTCGGCGCGGGTGATGCCGTCGTCGCAGGTGGTGCCGGCTGAACAGTCGACAGCCTGGGCCTGGAGACCCAGCCACATGGCCTGGTCGGGCACGTTGTTCCCGGTGACGGTGGCCCAGGGCTCACCATCGAGGAAGTAGGTGACCTTGCCCGGCAACCACTCGACCCCCGCGGTGTGCCAGGTGGTGAAGTCGGCTTGAACGGTCCGCTCGGTCTTGCCGCGACCAGAGGACTGGGATTTGTCGGTGAAGTGCAGGAAGGCCGACGCGGACTGCCGACTCCCGCCGAAGTTCTCCAGGAAATCGATCTCGGGCGGCCAGACGTCCTTCTGCGGCCACAGCAGGAAGTGGAACGTCGTCTCCTGACTGGGATCGGCCCGGAAACGGACCTCCCACTTGCCGTACAGCTGGGTCACCGGCCAGTTCGTCACCCCGCCGGTCACCCAGCGGCCGTCCTCCTGGTAGCCCTCCAGGACGAGCTGCGAATCCCGGACCACGACGTGCTTCTGGTCCCACCAGCTCTGCGGAGACCCGCCGGGGGTACCGCTGTAGCGGCCCCAACTGTTGCCCAGGGCGGTTTCGTTGAAGTCGTCGGTGAAGACCTGCTGCCACCCCGGAAGATCGCCACGAGGCATCGGTTCGCCGGAGACGTAGTCGCGGGCGGCCTGGCCGGCGGTGGACTTCCCTACCACGGAACCCGCGATGAGTGCGACGGCAACCACCAACACCAGCCCCAGCCCGCCCGACCACAGGACCCGACGGCGGGCCAGTACCGGAGTTCGCCTCTTCAGCAACGCAGATCCTCTGTCATCGGTCGGCGGGCGCCCGGCACCGCAGGTCTCCAGGCTACCGGCCGCCTATCGGCGCACACCGGGGTCGGCCCGGACACACCGACGTCCGAACCCGGTCGCGGGGACGGGGCTGACCCGTGCGCGAGCGTGGCGATCCACGGAGATCTGACCCCGACCCTGACTTCACACCCGTGAGCCCCGGGCAGGCCCGAGGCTCACCTGTGCACTCAGTTCATCGACGACGCGATCAGTTCATCGACGACGTTGTCGTCGCCCTGTCTTCGACCGAGGACTGACGTTGGGCCGGGATCATCGTGGTCGATACCGGAGTGACCGCAGCCACCGGCGGCAGTTCAGTCGGGATGCGTCGACGGGCGACTCCGTAGAGGAAGGGTCCCATGGCCATGCCGGTGAACTCGCGGAGCAGCAGCATCCGCGACGAGATCTCGGACTGCGCCGGCGCTTGCTCGACCGAGTCCTTGGTCGTCCTCGGGATCAGGGCGAGCTTGGCGATGCCCTTGGGGATCCGGCGCAAGAGGTCGCCGCGGGTGTCACGGTCGAGGAGATGCTTGGTCAGGAACGCTGTCAGGCCGGTGCCGTACGCGTACATCTGCTTCTGCAGGCCCTTGAGGTCGGCCCGGTGGTGATGCCACACCACGGAGCTCGGCTCGTAGGCGATCGCGTGTCCGTCCTGCAGGACCTTCACGAACGCGTCGAGGTCCTCACCGCCCGCAGTCCGGGTACCCGCTCCGAGCGCCTCGTCGAAGCCCCCCAATTCACGGATCACCGCAGTCCGGAAGGCCATCCCCGCTCCGGTGCCGAACAGGCCGGCCGAGTAGGGGTAGAGCAGATCTCCGTCCGGCGCCACGGAGTCGTAGACCCGCGGCTCGCAGCGGGTCGCCCAGGACACCCGGGCGTCGAAGTAGTATTCGGCCGGCGTCTCCAGCGAGGCGGTGCAGACCAGACTGGTCACGCAGGCAACGTCTTCCCGCCTCAGGAACCCGGTGATCAGCGAATCCGCCCACTGCGGGTCGACCGAGACATCGTCGTCGGTGTAGGCGATCAGCTCACCGCGCGCCTCGGCGAGCCCACGATTACGGGCGCAGGACAGCCCCGGACGCGGCTCGACGACGTAGCGGAAGCGGGCGTCCTCGCCGACCTCGCCCAGAAACGCGGTCCGGGTGCTGTCGTCGACGGGAGCATTGTCCACGATCACGAAGTCCAGTCCCGGGTAGTCCATCCTGGCCAACTGGGCCAGGCAACTACGCAGCGCCTCGCCGCGGCCACGGGTGCACACGACGACGGTCATGGACGGACCGGCCGGTCGGGTCCGGGAGCACTGCCAGGGAGCGTGCACGTAAGCGACGCCGTCCACGATCTCGACGCTGCCGCCGTCCTCCGCGAGGTGGACGTCCAATCGGGACCGGGCCGCCGTCGCGAGGCCGGTCACCACGTCCCCGAGGGCGAAAGAACCGTCAACGACCGGACGCTCGACGAACATCAACGACTCACCGTGCAGGCGGATCAGTACCCGCGCCGATTCGTAGGGCGCCTGATCGGCCGGGGTCGGGAGCGTGCCCGGCACCTCGCCGCCGAGGTCGATCTCGGTGCACCACACGCGAGGTGCGATCGTCTGGATGGTCGTCTTCATGCCGCTACTTCCTGATCGTGGGTCGACGACGGCTTACCTTTGCTGAATGTCCGGGCCACGGTGCCCCGGACGTATCCCAGTCCGGTCAGGCCGAAGCCGAGCACGACAGCGCCGGCCCGGCCGAGACCACTCACATCGCCGCGGAGCAGGTCACGCAGGCCCCGTGCCACCGCGAGGGGCAGCACCCTGGTCGTGTAACGACGCTCGGCGGCCAATGCGTCCCCGGCACCGACATCGGCGGAGATGACGGCCTTGGAGACGCCCTCCCAGTAGCACCGACTGTTGAAGTACTTCAGTCGTACCCGCGCCGCGGACACCCGATGGTGCACGATCGCGGCCGGCTCCAGCATGATCAGCGCCGACGGGTCCGCCTGGCGGAGCCGGATGGACATCTCGGTCTCCTCGGCTCCCACGGGGTGGGTGCCGATCCGGCCGATACCCGTGGTGAAGCCGCCGGTCAGCGTGAGGGCGGAGCGGGTGAAGCCCATCGAAGACCCGATCGGGTTCCGTACCACCGCGCGCGTGATGGGCAGGCCGCGGTAGCTGCAGCCCACCACCCAGAGGAACTCCTCCGGGAACCACGCCGGCTTCCCCGGCTCGGGCCATGCCGCTTCAGCGTGACCCGCGACCCCGCGAACACCGGGTTCGGCGAAAACGTCCACCATCCGGGTAAGCCACTGGGGCTCCGCCTTGGCGTCGTCGTCCAGGAACAGCACGATGTCGGACGTGCTGGCGTCCACTCCGGTGTTGCGCGCCCCGGAAAGACCCTGCGGCCCGGTGTTGGGAACGATCGTGGCCAGCGGAAAGGTGATCCGCAGGGCGTCCAACAACGCATCGTTGTGATCGATGACCAGCACGATCTCGTCGGCCGGTCGATCCTGCTTCACCAGCGACTCGTAGGCTTCGACGACGTCGACCCAGCGATCCATGGTGTACGCGCACACGATGACCGCGACGGTCCGGTCGACGACGGAGACTTCGGAGGTCGGTGAACTCATATGGCGCGGACCTCGGCGGAGTTCCGGTCGGTCACCGTGCGCTCGGTGAGCGACGAACGCTGCGTCGGCAGGCCGACGACGACCGGGGTGGTGCGGTCGACGTGATCGGCCAGCTTGGCGCGGCTGATCCGCTCGCGACCGATGGTGAACAGCACGCGCCAACCATCCCGGAAGGTGCGCAGGTTGCTCTCGCCGGAGATACGGGGGAACTCGAAGCTCCCGACCTCGGTGATGTTGAGCTTCTGCTTGGCCACGCGGACGTTGATAAGGGTCTCGATCTCGAATCCGTCGCCCCACACCGCGTCGACGCTGGTGTCATGGGCATCCGGCAACGCGAACGCGGCAATGCACTCGCGGCGGAACGCGTTGTAGCCGTAGCACAGGTCGGAGTAGCGGGTGCCGAAGAGGATGTTGGCGGTCAGGTTGAGGCCTTTGTTCCCGAGGTCGCGGGTGCGGCTGATGTCGTCACTGCCGCCACCGGCGCAGAACCGGCTGCCCTTGGCGTAGTCGGCCCCGGCGTCCAGCGCCGCGATGAACGAGGGGATCTCGGCCGGGTCCATGGAGCCGTCGGCGTCGATCATCACGATGTAGTCGCCGGTCGCGGCGGCGAAGCCGGCCGCCAGGGCATTGCCCTTGCCGCGACGGGACTGCCGAACGACGACGATCTCCGGGCACAACCGCTGCGACACGGCGATGGTGTCATCGGAGGAATTGCCGTCGATCAGGATGACCTCGGTGACTTCCGCGGGGAGCCGATCGAGGACGAAGGGAATGTTCTTCGCCTCGTTGCGGGCGGGAATGACAACGGAGATGGTCCGACGGAGCTGGGGGGAAGGCGACATGAGTATCCAAACTTTCGATCGTGGAGCGCGGTTCGAGGAAGGCTTCCGACAGAATTCGACACCGGGAACTGCGGCATCTGGAATCGCGGGCCGGGAGCTCGGTATGTCCCTGAAGCAACGTTGCTCGACCGGGTTCGACGTTATGGCATGCCGCCGCGGACTGGCAACTGTAAGTTACCCGGCTCACCTTTCGGCGCAAGGCTTACCCTTGTGGCCTACTGGCGGGGTCGATCCGAGGATTTTTCGGCTACCGAGCGGAGTGGACGAGGAGGGTCGCCGTACGTGCACGTGTGGCCATGCCGAAAGCGCCCACCAGCATTACCGCCCCGGCACCGAGTGCGCACTGTGCCCGGCCGACCAATGCCGCAAGTTCAGACCGACGAAATGGTGGCGTCGTCGCAGCGCCCCGTCCGCCGCCTACTCCGGGGCCCGAACTTCGGCGCCGGTTTCGCCACCGTTCACCTACGCCCCTGAATATCCGGCCCCGGTAACTTTCCCGTAACGGCCCGTCGCACCAGCGGAAACATGGGGTGCTCGGATCGGGCCCGGTGACGCCGGCCGACCATTGACGCGACCCGGGTGGGTGACCCCGAACCCAGGCTCGATCCGGCGCTCCGCCCGCCCCCGACCCGGTCCTGGCCCGCGACCCTGGTGACGCTACGTAATCGGCCACCGGGGCCGGATCGGGACTGATCGGTCGGACGGGAACGGCCCGGCAGGTACAGATCCCGTCGGCGGCTCGGGGCGGCGCCGCTTCGGTGATCCACCCGTTCGAGTCAACGTCGTGCGACATCCAGGCACTGTTGTCGGTACCTGTTCGGTTCAATCCCGGCAAATCACCAATATTCGACATTGAGACACCGATCACAGCGGTGACGGGCTGGCCTCACGTCGGTTTCCATCAAGAGCCAACACGAGGTGGACTGTCGGCGACGCCACAACGGGTTCGGGTTGATGACGTACTGACGGTACGGGCACCGTACGGGGCGGGAGGCCTCGCGGAAACGTTCCCGTTGGCGGGGTGGCCCACGCAGTCCGACAACATCTAGCGCGACGACCGCCGGTGGCCCAGGACGGGTCCGCACCCGACCCGCGACCCCTCCCGACCTGCTCAGACGCGGGCGGGGACCACCGGCACCAGATTGCGGACCAGTTGATGGGCCCAGACCACGATCGCCCCGTCACGCAACGGAGCCGCTCCGATCCGGTCCGACTCAGCCGGCGCACGCACCGTGAGGGTCCGCTGGTTCTTGCTGTACCGAGCCCCGGGATACAACCGGTTCGCCCGCATCAAGGCCGATTCGGCGAGGTCCAGCGGGCCGATCCGGATCCCCTGCGGACCCATGATGATCTCGCTCACTCCGGCCTCGCGGGCCGCCTGCCGCAGCGTCGCAACCGACAACAGTGCCGTCACCGGCGCCGGCAACGGCCCGAACCGGTCCTGGAATTCGGCCCGCACCGCATCCAGATCCACCGCCGTCGTGGCGTCGGCGATCTTGCGATACGCATCGAGACGCAATATATCGGAGGGAATGTATTCATACGGGAGATTGGCATCGATGGGGAGCTCCACCCGGACTTCCGGTGATTCTTCGTCATTCGGTTCATCGTTGTCAGTGGCCGGGCCGGCTTGCTTCTTGAACGCGGTCACCGCTTCGGACACCAGCCGAACGTAAAGGTCGAATCCGACACCGGCGATGTGACCGGACTGTTCGGCCCCGAGAATGCTGCCGGCCCCGCGGATCTCCAGATCCTTCATGGCCACGGCCATACCGGAACCGAGATCGGAATTCTGGGCAATGGTGGCCAGCCGGTCGTGTGCCGTTTCCGTCATGGTCTTCTCGGGCGGGTACAGGAAGTAGGCGTAACCCCGCTCCCGCCCGCGCCCCACCCGGCCTCGCAGCTGGTGCATCTGGGACAGGCCCAGCACCTCGGCGTGGTCGACGATCAGGGTGTTGGCGTTGGAGATGTCCAGCCCGGTCTCCACGATCGTGGTGCAGACCAGGACGTCGAAGTCACGGGCCCAGAAGCCGTCGATCACCCGCTCCAGCGCATGCTCGCCCATCTGACCATGGGCCGCCGAGACGCTCGCCTCCGGGATCAGCTCCCGGATACCCGCCGCCACCTTTTCGATGTCGGATACCCGGTTGTGCACCATGAAGACCTGGCCGTCCCGGAGCAGCTCACGCCGGATCGCCGCCGCCACCAACTTGGTGTCGTACGGCCCGACGTAGGTCAGGATCGGATGCCGATCCTCCGGCGGGGTGGCGATGGTGGACATCTCGCGGATCCCGGCCAGGCTCATCTCCAAGGTCCGCGGGATCGGGGTCGCCGACATCGTGAGCATGTCCACGTGGGCGCGGAGACCGGTGATGAATTCCTTGTGTTCGACCCCGAACCGTTGTTCCTCGTCCACGATGACCAGCCCGAGGTCCTTGTAGATCACTGAGGGCTGCAACAGCCGGTGGGTGCCGATGACAATGTCGACGCTGCCGTCGGCGAGCCCCTTGATCGTCTTCTTGGACTCGTCGGCCGGGGTGAACCGGGACAGCCCACGGACGGCCACCGGGAAGGCCGACATCCGGTCGGCGAAGGTCGACAGGTGCTGCTGGGCCAGCAGCGTGGTCGGAACGAGGACGACGACCTGCTTGCCGTCCTGGACGGCTTTGAAGGCCGCACGGACCGCGATCTCGGTCTTGCCGTACCCGACGTCGCCGGAGATCACCCGGTCCATCGGGATGGCCTTCTCCATGTCGGCCTTGACCTCGTCGATCGCGGAGAGCTGGTCGGGCGTCTCGGTGAACGGGAAGGCGTCCTCGAGCTCGCGCTGCCACGGGGTGTCCGCAGCGAAGCGGTGACCTGGCGCGGAGGCGCGGGCGGCGTAGATCTGCACCAGCTTCGCGGCGATCTGCCGGACCGCCTTGCGTGCGTTGCCCTTGGTCCTGGCCCAGTCCCCGCCCCCGAGCTTGTTCAGGGTGGGGATCTCGCCACCGACGTAACGGGACAGCTGGTCCAACGCGTCGGTGGGGACGAACAGCCGGTCACCCGGATGTCCGCGCTTGCTGGGCGCGTACTCCACGACGAGGTACTCACGGACGGCCCCGCCGGTCGTGCGTTTCACGAGCTCGACGAACCGGCCGATCCCGTGCTGGGCGTGCACGACGTGGTCCCCGGGCTTGAGCGCCAACGGATCGACGGCGTTGCGGCGGCGGGCCGGCATCTTCTGGGCCCGGCCGGCCGTCGCACCGCGGGTGCCGGTCAGGTCGGACTCGGTCAGCAGGGCGACGTCGGTGGCGGTCAGCACGAACCCTGCGTCGAGCCGGCCTTTCGTCACGGTGACGATACCCGGGGCGGGCCTGACGCTGAGGAAATCGGTCTCCAGCCGGACGCCGAACTCGGCCTCGGCCAGGCGTTCGGCGGCGCGCTCCGCGGTCCCGGCGCCGTTGAGCACCAGCACGCTGACCCCACCACGGGCTGCCCGCTCCCGGGCCTGCGCGATGGCGGGCGCGAGCTCACCGCGGTATTGCGGGGCCGGCGTGACCGCCGGCGCCGCCGGGAGCTCCCCATCGCCGAACGCCGCGACCCGCCACAGCGTGAGGTCGTTGTCCCGGATGCTGTCGAAGACCTCGTCGAGGTCCCGGTAGGCACCGTCACCGAGGTCGATCGGCGCCTTGCCGCCGGTGGCCGCGGCGGCCCAGGATGCGGCCAGGAAATCCTGGCCCGTGCGTTTCAGGTCCTCGGCACGCGATTTCACCTTCTCCGGGTCGGCCAGCAGCACGTGGGTGCCGGCCGGGATGAGATCGGGCAGCAACACCATGGGTGCGTCGATGAGCGCCGGGATGAGCGCCTCCATCCCCTCGACGGCGATCCCGGCCGACAGCTTCTCCAGCATCTCCGTCAGCGTCGGATCGCCGGTCGCCGACGCGGACAACACGCCGGCCGCGGCCCGGACCGCCGGCGTCAGCAGCACCTCGCGGCAGGGCGGTGCGACGACGTCGGTGACCAGGTCGATGGAGCGCTGGTCGGTGACGGCGAACGTACGGATCTCGGAGACCTCGTCGCCCCAGAACTCGACGCGGAAGGGATGCTCCGCCGTCGGCGGGAACAGGTCGAGGATCCCGCCACGGACGGCGACCTCGCCCCGCTTGGTCACCAGATCGACGCGGCTGTAGGCCAGCAGCGTCAGTTGCGCGGTGACCGTCGCGAGGTCCAGCTCGGCACCGGTGGTGAGGTGCACCGGGGCCAGCTCACCCAGGTGCGGGGCCAGCGGCTGGATCATCGACCGCACGGTGGTCACGACGACCCGGGGCCGCCCCCCGACGAACTCCTCCGGGTGCGCAAGTCGGCGCAGCACCGACAGTCGACGCCCGACGGTGTCCGCGCGCGGGCTGAGCCGCTCGTGCGGCAGCGTCTCCCAGGACGGGAACAGCGCGACGGCGTCCTCGCCGAGCAGATCGACCAGCGCGGCGGCCAGCGACTCGGCCTCCCGCCCGGTCGCGGTCACGAACAGCACCGGAACACCCGCGCCGCCGTCGGCCGGGTCGGCCGCGAGACAGCCGGCCACGAACGGTCGGATCGACGCCGGCCCGGTGATTCGGTAGGTCGCAGAGCCCGCCGCCGCGATCAGATCGGCGAACAGCGGGTCTGCGGACACCAGATCCAGCAGCGGCGCGAGCGGCGGTCGGGTCCGGCCGGCGGGAGCGGTCGGGCGGGCGCCCCGACCCCGTGCGGAAACGGTCGGTGCAGCATTCACAGATCTTCACAGCTCTCTCGAAAAGGCGTCCCTGGGCGGGTGGGCCCGGCACCCATCTTTCCAGTGCCCAGGACGCGGGTCCCACAGTCCGGCTCCGGGACCAGGACCGGGCGGCCGGCCCTGGGACATGGGTGCAGCGTTACGGCCCGACGCCGGGCGAACGACCCGCCGGGCGCGCGTGAGAGGGGCTGCGGCGTGGAATGATGAGCGGGCCGAGCGTCCGATCCGCCGTAGTGTAATCGGCAACACCTCTGATTTTGGTTCAGATATTTCAGGTTCGAGTCCTGGCGGCGGAGCGCGCACGATCGGTCTGGCAGGTCCCCATCTGCCGACACCGAATGCCGCAACGCCTACCGCCGGACCGTCCGCCCCCGCGGGTCGGGCCCCGTCGGGGAACGTCCAGGAGGAATCCGAATGCCGTTGGGCGTGACCGCCGTGGTCGTCCTCGCTGCCGGCGCCGGTACCCGCATGCGGTCCAGCCTGCCCAAGGTGATGCACCCGCTGGCCGGCCGGCCCCTTCTCTGGCACGCACTGACCACAGCCCGTGGCGTGCAGCCAGAGCACCTGGTCGCGGTCATCGGACACGGCCGGGAAGCCGTCGGCGCCTACCTCGCGGCGACCCTGCCCGACGTCGACACGGCGATCCAGGACCAGCAACTCGGCACCGGGCACGCGGTCGACTGCGCGCTGGCGGTGCTCGGCCCGTTGACCGGAACCATCGTGGTGACCTACGGCGACGTGCCGCTGCTGCGGCCCGAAACCTTGGTGGCCCTGGCCACCGAGCACACCGACCGGGGCAATGCGGTCACCGTGCTGACCGCGCGGGTCGTCGACCCGACCGGCTACGGCCGTATCGTCCGGGACGCCGCCGGTGAGGTCACCGGCATCGTCGAGCACAAGGACGCCGACCACGCCCAGCGGGCCATCACCGAGATCAACTCGGGTGTGTACGCATTCGACGCCGCCGTGCTGGCCGACGGGCTCAGCCGGATCACCGCCGCCAACGCCCAGGGCGAGCGCTACCTGACCGACATCGTCGGGATCGCCCGGGGCGACGGGCGTCGGGTCGGGGCCCTGGTCGCCGACGACGCGACCGAGACCGAGGGCGTGAACGACCGCGTCCAGCTGGCCGCGATGGCCCACGCGCTCAACGCCCGGCTGGTCCGCACGGCCCAGCTCGGCGGGGCGACGATCCTGGACCCGCAGACCACCTGGCTGCACGCCGACGTGGTGATCGCCGCGGATGCCACGATCCACCGCAACACCTCGCTGGAGGGCGGGACCACCGTCGCCGGCGGCGCCGTCGTCGGGCCGGACAGCACGCTGGTCGACTGCCGGGTCGGCGCCGACGCGACGGTGCTGCGGACCCACGCCGAGGGTGCGGTGATCGGCGAGCGGGCGACGATCGGCCCGTTCAGCTACCTGCGCCCGGGTACGGTGGTCGGCCCTGGAGCCAAGGTCGGCGCCTACGTCGAGGTCAAGAAGTCCACCCTCGGCCCCGGTGCCAAGGTGCCGCACCTGTCCTACGTGGGCGACGCCACGATCGGCGCGCAGGTCAATTTCGGGGCCGGCTCGATCACCGCCAACTACGACGGCGTGCACAAGTACGACACCGTGATCGGCGACGGCGCGTTCATCGGGACGAACACCACCCTGATCGCCCCGGTCACCGTCGCCCCCGGCGGGTTCACCGCGGCCGGCTCGGCCATCACCGACGACGTGGCCGCCGGCGACCTCGCCGTGGCCCGCGGCCGTCAGACCGCCGTCGCCGGTTGGGTCGGACGCAAGCTCCCCACCAGCGTCATGGCGGCCGCGGCCGCGCTGGCCGGCACCCCCGAAGACCACGTGACCGGCACCGCACCCGCTGCCGGTTCCGTCCCGACAACCCCGGAGCAGCCGGGCACGTCGTCCACCCGACCGGGGAAGGCGTTGCCCGCGTGAACCACCTCACCATCACGAACCGCAAGAGTCTGATGCTGTTCTCCGGACGGGGTTTCCCCGACCTCGCCGACGAGATCGCCAAGTACGTCGAGGTAGACGTGACCCCGCAGACGATCTACGACTTCGCCAACGAGGAGATCTTCGTTCGTTCGGAGGAGTCGGTCCGGGGCGCGGACGTCTTCGTCATCCAGTCCTGCGGCAGCCCGCTGAACAAGTCGATCATGGAGACCCTGCTGATGATCGACGCGCTGAAGCGCGCGTCGGCCAAACGCATCACCGTTGTCCTGCCCTTCTATCCGTACGCGCGGCAGGACAAGAAGCACCGCGGCCGCGAGCCGATCTCGGCCCGGCTCGTCGCCGACCTGCTCAAGACCGCCGGCGCCCACCGGCTGATGGCGGTGGATCTGCACACCGACCAGATCCAGGGCTTCTTCGACGGACCCGTCGACCATCTGGTGGCGTTGCCGCTGCTGAGCGACTACATCGCCGAGAAGTACGCCGGCGAGGACCTCGCAGTGGTCTCCCCCGACTCCGGCCGGGTCCGCACGGCGGAGAAGTGGGCGCAGCGCCTGGGCGGGCGGCCGGTCGCGTTCATCCACAAGACCCGAGACCCCAGTAGGCCCAACGAGGTCGTCGCCGGCCGGGTCGTCGGTGAGGTGGCCGGCAAGACGTGCGTGCTGGTCGACGACATGATCGACACCGGCGGCACCATCGCCAAGGCCGCCACCCGACTGTTCGAGGCCGGCGCCAAGGACGTGGTCATCGCCGCGACCCACGGCGTGCTGTCGCCGCCGGCGGCGCAGAAGCTGTCCGGCTGCGGCGCGTCGGAGGTCGTGCTGACCAACACGCTGCCGATCCCGGTCGAGCACTCGTTCCCCACCCTGACCGTGCTCTCGATCGCCCCGCTGATCGCCCGCGCCATCCACGAGGTCTTCGAGGACGGTTCGGTCACCTCGCTGTTCGACAACTGACCGTCCCGATCGGACCCGTCGGAGCCGGCCCGGCGGCCGCGGTCCCGCGTCGAACGCCGACCTGCGGACCCACGAATCCCTCATGTCTCGACGGCGGATCGGGTGAGCCAAGACCCCGTATGACACGATTCTTCCGGCCTCAGGGGAGTATGACGCGATAATCTTCGGTAGAATGGGGCTGCCTTGTGGATTATTACTTCAGCACCGACCGGAGAGGAGCCTTCCTGTGGCTCGACTCGCACGCTTCACCTGGACCACCCCGTTCCCGGAAACCGCCTGGGACAATGCCCTCGTCGGCCGTGGCTATCTGCCCGCCGCGGACGGTGACGCCGATGTCCGACTGACACCGACCGCCGATGGCCTGCTCGTCACCGGGGTGGCCCTCGACGCACCGAGCGCCCTGCTGATCGACCTCGGCGCGCACACCGGAGGCGGTGCCGACGGCACGCCGACCGGCGACGTGGTCGACGGGCACCGGGTCGCCCTGGCGCCGCAGGATCTGGACCCGGAGCGCCCCGCCGACGTCGAGTTGCTGGTGAATCTGATCTCCTATGCGGGCGGGACGAATGCTGCGAACACCCCCGAGCCGTCCCGCCTCGACGATCCGGTCGTCGACCGGTCCTGGAAGCAACTGAAGGCGGCCGCCACCGAGCTGCAGACCCTGCAGTCCGTCGACGGTTCCCTCGCCGATCCCGACACCCACGCCCAGGGCCGAGTCCTGGTCGGCCGACTGACCGACGCGGTCACCGCACTCGCCCCCCACTTACCGCACGATGCGGAGTACCTGGCCGCGGTGGTCGTGGACTTCGACCGCTGGGCCGAGACGTTCGGCGTACCGGACTTCCTCGATTCGCTGCAGAGCTTCCACCCGGAGCGGCACCGCGTCGACGGCCTGCGACACCTCGTCGTCTTCCCGATGTACACCCAGAACGGCAGCACCTCCCGGCTGGTGGAAGCCGTCCTGCTGGAAGTCATCTGGCCCGACTTCATCGGCGAACTGGAGCAGGGCGACTACAGCAACAAGCTCTTCGTCCCGGTCCGCTTCCTGGACTTCACCGCCGGCTACGACACCCACTCCGCCGTGCTCTTCCCCGAGACGGTGGCGATGCGCGCGGTACCGAAGTTCACCTGGGGCGCGATCTTCGCCGACCGCGAGGCGGCCCGCTTCCGACGCGTGGCCACCGCCGCCGCGGCCACCACCGGGTTGGCCCTGCCGCCCGAGGCCGCCGCCCTGCTGGCCGACCAGCGGCTCGCGGAGGAGACCTTCGTGATGTGGGACCTCATCCACGACCGCACCCACATGCGCGGCGACCTGCCCTTTGACCCGTTCATGATCAAGCAGCGCATGCCGTACTTCCTCTACTCCCTCGAAGAACTGCGCTGCGACCTCACCGCCTTCCGCGAAGCAGTGCGCCTCGAGAAGGCGGAGGACACGGATGAGGTCACCC
>JBDSLP010000170.1:0-19191 GCA_039916325.1 Nakamurella sp.
GGCCTGGGCCATGTCGGTCGGGGTGAGCGGCTGCGCCGCCCCGCCGGCGGCCGGGACCACCCAGAGATGCTGTTCGCCCGTCTTGCCGTTGAAATCCCGGTTGCTCTTGAAGACGATGAAGGTCCCCAGCGGCGACCAGGTCGGGTCCTGGTCGCTGTCCGGGCCGCCCAGCAACAGACTCGGCGGCTGCGAACCGTCGCTCGGCATCAGGTAGATGTCGTGGCCGGAGGCGACCCCGTTGTCGAGCACCAGCCGGCGGAACGCGATCCGGGTTCCGTCCGGGGAGAACATCGGATCGGCGTCGGTGTCCTCGAGGTCGCCGTCGGTGAGCTTGTGAAGCTCGGTGCCGTCGTCGGCCATCGTGTAGATCGCACCGCCGCCGCGGCTGTTGTTCTTCCCGGCCCAGAACGTCAGGGTCCGGCCGTCGGGCGCGTACGACAGATCCTCGAGCCGTTCGATGCCGTCGGCGGGAACGGCAACGGTCCGGCTGTCGGTGCCGTCCACCCGGATCCGCCGCAGCGAGTACTTCCCGGCGGGATCGACGCAGACGATCGCGATCACGTCGGGGTCGCCGGGATTCCAGGCCGGGCGAAGGATCTGGGCACAGTCGGGGGGATTGGCGAAGAGTTGCCGCTCGCCACTGCCGTCTACCGCCATCACCCGCAGGTTGTTCCCGTTGACGTAGATCAGGCTCTGCCGGTCCGGGGAGATCACCGGTCCGGCGCCGCCGTTCTGCGTGAGCTGGGTGCCGGCCGAACCCGCCGCGCGGTTGATGAGCACCAGCTCGGCGCGTTCCTTGACGTAGCGGGGGAAGACGACGAACAGCTCCGACAACGCCGCCGAGCGGGGTAGTTCGATCGTCCCCGACGGCAGGTAGATGGCCTGATCCGGGTCGGGCGCCGCCGAAGTCGTGCCGCCGCTCGACGGGGCTGAACTGCCGCTCGACGGGTCGGTGCTGCTCGCGGCGTCGGTCGGCGACGTCGACTGCCCCACCGGATCGCTGGGGGCTGCCGACGTCAGAGGCCGGTCGCCGCCGGCGGCGGCCCCGGGGTCCGCGCCCGGCGAGGGGATCAGCAGGATCGCGCTGACCACCGCGATCACCACCACGACCGCTCCGGCCGAGACCAGACCGGGACGGCGCCACCAGGGTCGGCCGGTCGGCTCGGTGGTGCCGGCGCCCGGGTCCCCCGCACCGGCCGGGGTGAGGGAGTCCACCGTCAGGGCCCGCCGCGCGTTCGGCGTGGCATCGGGTGCCGACCCGCTCGGACCGGCCGGCCCCCCGGGCGCTGGTACCGGGCCGGTGGGCTGTCCGGTCCGGGCGGCTCCGAGGGCGATGTCGTGTTTGGGGTGGGTGTTGCGGGCGACGAGACGTTGGTAGGCGTGGGTGAGGGTTTCGGTGACGAGCGGGATGCGGGAGGAGCCGCCGACGAGGACGACCGCGGCCAGGTCGGTGGGTGCGGTACCGGCGGAGCGGAGGGCGCGGTTGGTCGCAGTGATCGTGTCGGCGATGGCCGGCCTGATCATGTCCTCCAGACCGGCCCGGGTGAGGCGGACCGAGCGGGGTGGGGTGCCCGGCAGGTTCACGGTGACGGTGGTTTCCACGTCGGTGGACAGCGCTTCCTTGGCCTCGGCGCAGTCGCTGCGGAGGCGGAGCAGGGCTGCGGTGTGGGCCGGGTCGGGGTCGGAGATGTCGGCGCCGGTCTCGTCGAGGACATACTCGAAGACGGCCTCGTCGAAGTCGATCCCCCCGAGGTGCTCGATGCCTTCGGGGGTGCCCAGAGTGGCGAATCCGGTAGGGGTTCGGCTCAGGACGGCGGCGTCGAAGGTGCCGCCGCCGAGGTCGTAGACACAGATCCGGTCACCCGGTCGCAGCGGCGACTTACTGGCGTACTCCTGCGCGGCGGCCTCGGGTTCGCTGCACATCCGCACGGCGGGAAGGTCGGCGAGCTGTGCGGCCTGGCGGAGCAGATCGAGCTTGAACGCGGCCCAGTTGGCCGGATGGGTGAGGGTGATGGCGTCGGGTGGGGCGCCCATGCGTTCGGTGGCCTGTTCGACGACCCAACGCAGCAGGCGGGCGGTGAGGGATTGGGCGGAGTACGGGGAGCCGCCGATGATGATCGGGACGTGGTCGCCGATGCGCCGTTTGAACTCGCGGGCCACATTGACCGGATCGGTCAGCCCGCGGCGCACGGCCGCTTCGCCGACCAGGAACTGCCCGTCGGGCTGTCGGTAGAGGACCGAGGGAACCTGCAGAGCGCGGTTGCCCAACCCGAGCATGCGGGCCTGACCGTCGGCGCGGTCGTAGGTCGCGGCCGCGGTGAAGGTCGTTCCGAGATCGACGCCCAGGACGTAACCCATCTCCACCTCCCTCGCCGATGCAGCGGCCCGGCCTCGTGCCCGCCCCATCATGAGGTCCACCGGCAGAATCCGGGACCATGATTCTCCTGGGTATGGCCCGCCGCGAGTGCTGACCACCGTTCCCACCCACCAGCGTGAATGACGGCCGCGCGCGATTCGTGCCTGATGGGGCAGGAAATGAGGCAATGGCGCGAGCAGGCTACCTCGGACATTGCGTGCTTGCTAGGCTCCGCGAACCGGCTGAGGTCGAGGGCCCGACAGTTGCGAGGAGCCGCATCGTGAACGTCGCCACGGCCACCACGGCGACGCCGAATCCGGGTGCGGTCGGCGCCGCTTCGAGGTCTGCCGGTGGCGTGCGTGGGGTGAGTGGTTCCCTGGACAGTCCCGCCGAGAACGTCGTCGTCCACGGGAATGTCGTCGTGGTGATCGGCTGGGTCTTGTGGGACGGCCGGCTGGTGAGCCGGATCGAGGTGGAGGTCGACGGCGCGAAGCCGGTCCGGGCGCGAACGACGTTGCCGCGCATCGACGTGGCCGCCGTCCTGCCGGACCTGCCCGACGCTGTGCTGGCGGGCTACGAGGCGCGGGTGCCGGTGGACATCGCCGCCGGGGAGTCCCGCGAGGTGAGCGTGCGCGTCATCGCCCATTCCCGCGCCGGGGCGGGCCAGGTCATCGCCACCCGTGTGTGTACGGTGCGGTCCCGGGCGTTCGACCCCCAGGAGCGGGCGGTCGTCGAACGGAACGCGGCGATGTCCCGTCAACTCCTGGCCGGCATCCAGGTGCCTCGTGACCCTGACCACGTGCTGGTCTTCACCCATAGTCTGCGGGTCGGTGGCGGTGAGCTATGGCTGGCCGAGCTCATCGGAAAGCTGTTGCGGGAGAACGGGATCCACGTCACCGTGGTGGCTCCGGCGGACGGTCCGCTGCGCGCCGAGCTGGAGGGGCTCGGCGCGCGGGTCTGGCTGACCGGGGATCACGACGTGGCCCGTTCCCTGCCGTACCAGGCCTACGTCAACGAACTGGCCCTGATCGCCCGCGCCAGTGGCGCGGGTTCGGTGTTGGTGAACACCCTGGGTGTGTTCGCGGGTGTGGATGCCGCACTGCTCGCGCAACTGCCGGTCGCCTGGGTCATCCACGAGAGTTTCGCCCTGGCCGACTTCGAGCTGTTGAACTGGGGCGCTGACGGCCTGGACCCCAGCGTGCGTCGACGTTGGCAGGACTGCCTGGGCGCCGCGGACGCCCTGTTGTTCGTCGCCGATGCGACCCGGGAGCTCTTCCTGCGATACTCCGCGCCGCGGAAATGCCTGACGATCAAGTACGGCATCGACGTGACCCGGTTGGACCGGGCCGGCAGCGCCGAGGAGACGTCAGCGCTGCGCCGCCGGTACGGCATCGACGAGCGTGCTCAGGTTCTGCTGACGGTGGGAGTCAGCGAGCCCCGCAAGGGGCACGCCGCGCTGGTCGTGGCTTTCGAGCGGATTCGGCGACATCACCCATACGCACATCTGGTGATCGTGGGCATGATCGACAGTCCCTATTGTCATGCCGTTCACCGATGCGTGGCCGAGCGCCGTCTCGATGACCGGGTGACCCTGGTGCCGATCGTGCGGGACCCGCGGGCGTACTTCCAGATCGCCGACTTCTTCGTCAACAGCTCCGACATCGAATCATTGCCCCGGTCCATCATCGAGGCGGTCGCATTCGGAGTGCCGGTGCTGGCCGCCGACGTCTTCGGCTCCCGGGATCTGGTCGTCGACGGGGTCACCGGGTGGTTGTTCTCACCGAACGACTCCAACGCCCTCACCGTCGGTCTCGCCCGCGCGCTGGACTCCTCGGCCGGGGAACGGGAACTGATGGCCGGCCGGGCGCTGCGGCACATCGGCGGGTTCCTCGACTCGACGCACTACGGCGGCCAGTACGCGTCGCTGATGCGGGGGCTGGCCGCCGCCGTACCGGCCCACGTCGATTCGGCCCCGGGCGGCGGGCCGTCGTGACCGCCGGTTCGGTGCACACCGACCGGGCCCTGTCGGTCCAGGTCGAGCTGGCGGCCCTGCGCACCGAGCGGTCGGTGCTGCTTGCCGACCGGGAACGGTCGGCGCTGCAGCTAGCCGCCGTCCAGGCCGACCTCGACCGGACCTCCGCGGACCTGGCCGCACTGGCGGCGCTGGTCGACCGGGACTCGTCGCGGCGGCGCTCGGACGAGGCCGCCGACCTCGCCGTCGAACTGGCGGCGGCGCGGCGGGACCGCGACCTGGCGTACGAGGAGCTGCTGCGGACCCGGGTCGAGCGGGATCAGCTGCGGATCGATCAGCTCCGGTGGGAGCTGATGTCACACCTCGCCGAGGAGGCCGACGGGGACGGCAGTGTCGACGAAGATCCGGGCCAGGTCGCCGCACTCCGCGAACAGCTGGCGGCGTCCACCGCGTCGACCACGGCGGTGCGGCAGGAGCTGGCTGCGTACCAGCGCACCGTCAGCTGGCGGCTGACCGCGCCGTTGCGGACCGTGCGCCGCTGGCAGCTGAGCCGATGACCGGTCCGACCCTGGTGTTCGCCTCCGCCGAGGGTGGAAGCATTTTCATGGCGGAGCTTTTCGAGGTCGTCGCCGATGCGGTGCGAGCCGTCGGCGGCACCGCCGTCACCCACGTCGGGCCGTTCCCGGACCTGGATGACGCGGTCTACGTCATCGTCCCGCACGAGTATCTGGTCGTCACTCCGCGCGAGCTGCGTCCGCGCCCGGAGCAGCTCCGCCGCACCATCGGCTTTGCCGTCGAGCATCCGGGGACGAAGACCTTCGAGGTCAGCGCAGCGCTGCTCGGACGGCTCGGAGCCGCGGTGGACATCAACCAGGACTCCTCGGACGAGCTCACCCGGCGTGGGGTACCGCACGCACGTTTCCACCTGGGCTACGCCCCTCGCTGGGACCGCTGGGGTGGCGATCTCGCCCGGGCCCGGGCCCTGGACGTCACCTATCTGGGCACGGCCGAACGGCGCCGTTCGCAGCTGCTCGCCCAGGCGACCCCGGCACTGATCGACCTGTCGGTGCGCTGGCTCACACCCCCGCACGAGCCGATGACCCGCCCGCGGCCGGACTTCCTCTGCGGGCGGGACAAGCACGAGCACCTCGCCGGCACCCGGGCGATCATCAATCTGCACCGGGAGTCGTCGTCGGCGCTGGAGTGGGTGCGGGTGCTCGAGGCGGTGTGCAACGGCTGCGTCGTGATCACCGAGACCAGCAGCGACTGCGCGCCGATGATCCCGGGTCGACATCTGGTGATGACCTCGCCGGCGACGGTCGGGTCGGTGACGGCGGCGCTACTGGCCGACGAGGACACCGAACGGCGGATCCGGGCGCAGGCCTACGACTTCGTGCGCTATGAGTGCGACATGGCCCCGTCGGCGAGGTCACTGATGGATCGGGCCGTCGATCTCGCGGAACGCGCCGGGCGACGGCCGCCGCCCGACCGACCCGCCGCAGCAGCGGCCCGTGAGTCGGTCGCGTGGTTGCCGCCCCGGATCCCGTCATCCCGGGTGCCGCCCCGGCCGGACCGTCCCCGGCTCATGACCGACCCACCGCTGGCGATCGACACCCCGCTCTTCGATCCCTCTGCTGACCCGCGGGGAGCCGGCCGGGTGGTCACATCCGCCGCCAGAGCGGCTGCGCTGCTGCAGGTCTCACGGTTCCTGCGCGCGCAGCGACCGGGTCTGGCGCGGTTTCGCCCGGCGCTGATCCCGTTCGGTCGGCTCGGCGCGGCGCGGGCGGCGCACGTCGACGTGCTGATCGTCCGCAGGCGCGGCGATCCGTCGGTCGACCCGCTGATCGACGACCTGGCGTTGGGTCAGGTGGTACCCGGAGGGGTGTTCGTCGCGTTCGACGGCGCCGGTGGTGCGGTCGAGCCCGCACCACGGGCGCACGTCGCCGAGTTGCTGACCGCATCACCGTCCGGCGTCGGATGGTGCCGGAACGAGCTGCTGCGGCACCTCTGCGGTGACCGCGTGCTGGTGCTGGGGGCGGACCTGCGCTGCGGGCCGGATCTGCTCCGCCGGCTGCTCGAGGTCGACGACGCCATCGTGCACAGCCCGGTCCGAGACGAAGCGGAAGGTCTGGTCGGCGCGCTTCCGATGGAGGCCCGGCGGTTGGCCGCCCTGCCCTACCTGGGGGCCGGCTACCTGGTGCGGCGTCGCGTGCTCGACGCGTTGGGCGGTTGGTGCTCCGACCCGTGGACCGAAGGTCTCACCGACCACCTGTTCTGGACGGCGGCCGCGACAGCGTCCACGGCCACCCTGGTGCAGCGGCCGCTGCTGAGCCGGACCTGGGCCGCCGGACCGCGCCGTCCCCTGGACCTCGATCCGTCCCGGGCGTGGCGAGTCGCGGCCGATGTCATGACCGTCCGCCCGGTGGCCGCCGGCGACGCACCACGGGCCGAGGTCCCGTCGCTCGGGTCCGCCGTCGGCGCCTACGCCGAGATGCGCTGACCGCTGATGACGACGAAGCCAGGGCGCCGTTGGTGGCCGCGACGGCGTCCGTCGCGCCCGGACGGGCCGGCGCGGCCGCTGGATCCCGACCGGTCGGCGGCCGGCCCGCTGGAATCCCGGCTGCAGGCGGTCGAGTACCTGCAGACGGTGGTCAACCAGCGCACCGAACTGCTGTCCGCCCGGGTCCGCGACGTCGGGCTGCTGGTGGAGACGGTCGGACCGCTCACCGTGCTGGAGGACGAACAGGCGGCGGCCGGTGATCGGATCGAGCGGCTGGAATCCCGGCTCGCCGAGATCGAGCGCGGGCTGGCCGCTGTCGCCGCCCGGCAGGCGGCGCTGGAAGACGCGCAGGCCCGCACCTGGGGCCAGCTGGAAGGCGTGCATGGATCGCTGGTCCGGCACGCGACCCTGCTGGAGGTGTCGACGGTGATGCAGTGGATCAGGCACACGACGTTGTCGTCCCAGCCGCTGGTGTCCGTGGTGCTACCGACCCACGACCGGGCCCACCTGATCAACCGCGCCGTCAGCTCCGTGCTCGGGCAGAGCTACCCGAACTGGGAACTGTTGATCGTCGACGACGGCAGCGTCGACACCACCCGGGCGGAGCTCGCCGGGATCGGCGATCCCCGGGTGCGGGTCACCCACACCGCCAACGGCGGCGTCTGCGCGGCCCGTAACGTCGGCCTCGAGCTGGCCCGCGGCGACATCATCACCTACCTCGACGACGACAACCTCATGCATCCGGAGTGGCTCAGGTCGGTGGTCTGGCGCTTCGATTCCGAGCCCGGCGCCGATGTGCTGTGGGGGGCGATCGTGGTGGACGACATGGCGCGGGTGAACCAGCGTGGGCGCGGCGACCTGCCGCGGTTGTCCTTCCTGCCCTACGACCGGCAGCAGATCACCACCGCGAACATCGCCGACATCGGCGCCATCGCGCACCGGTCCGACCTGGCCGAGGCGCGGTTCGACGAATCGTTGCGGGAGATGGGCGACTGGGACCTGTTCCTCCGGCTCACCCGCGAGTCCGACCCGGTGCCGCTGCCCGCGATCGCCTGTCTCTACACCACCGACGGGCCGGACCGACTGAGCCACGGTCCGACCTACGAGGCCGACCTGGCCCGGGTACGGGCGAAGAACCGCCGCTGAATGAGCTTGGATCCGGTGCGGGAGCCGGTAGTGCGCGGCGGTGCCGGGCGTGCCGGGGAGTGCGCGGCGAGGCTCAGCGCGGCGCCGCGACGGTCAGATCGGACAGGATCCCCTCCAGGCTCCGGCAGACCCCACGGGCGGCCAACCGGTCGCCGCGCCCGTTGAGCGGGTGCGCGGCGATGGCCTGCCAGCGCTGGAGCGCCTCGTCGGTGGCCGCCTGCACTGTGGCGTCGGCTGAATCAGCCGGCAGCCCGAGCCGGCTGGCCGCGTCGTGTCCGGTGCCGCCGAGCAGCCGCTCCAGCTCTGCCGTCCGGTCGGGACTGAAGCTGAAACCTTCCGAGCGCATCCGGTCCAGGAGCCGGACCTCTTCGAACGCGTGCGCGCCGGCCCTGATCTGCTCGGCCCGGGCCTGGAGGTGTTCCTGATCGGCGCAGCCACCGGCGCGGAGCACCGAGTCCAGGGCCAGCAATGCCGACCGGGCCTTGAGAACCTTGCTGCGTTCGGAGAACTGCCGCAGCAGCACATGGCGCAGACCGTCCAGGCCGCTGCGCCGGGTGAGCTCGGCAGCCAGCTCGCTCGAGTCGGTCACCGCGCCAGTGCGGATGAGCTCGACACTGAGCCGGACGCCGAACAGGCCCAGCCGGTTGAGCAACAGCTCCCGCTGAGCGGGCGTGATGTCGATCGGACTGGTCCGTGCCGCGAACCGGTCGGCGGTCAGCAGCAGCTCGCCGATCTCCTCCGCAGTGCCGCCGGCGAGTCGCTGCAAGAGGTGGAAGTCGCTCTCGCGCAGGGTGACTCCGGCGTGGCCGAGCAGGCCCGCCACCGGGACGATGACGGGGCACAACCGCCGTAGCCGGGGCTCGTTGTGATAGCGGCGGGCCACCCGCTCCGCCACCTCCAGCGCGTCGACCCGGCAGGAGCCGATCTCGTCCGCCCGGGACAACACGCCCACAGTGTTCATCGGGGTGCCGTTCACGAGCGCGTCGTCGTGGAATGCCTCCAGGAAACGGGCGTCGCTGGCATGGGCGTGCCGCAGCAGATACAGCACCGCGTCCACCATCGGCGGTCGGTCGGTGTCCGGGGTCAGCAGTCCAAGCGTGCGCGCCGAGATGTCGACCGAGATGGATTCCATACCCGGGGTGTCGATGAGGGTCAGATCGTGCAGCCGGCTCGTGGGCCAGCGGACGTCGATCTGTTCGATGTCGGCGGCGTCACGGCCGCCGAGGTCGACGTCCAGCGCTCCGTCCGCCCGGAGGAACGTGGTCGGTTCGTCGGTGCCGCCGTGTGGGCGCACCGTGACGGCCGGCGCGTCGCCCTCGGAGTACCAGGTCACGATGGAGGTGCACTCACCCGCGTCAGTGGGGGCGAGTTCCTCGCCGACGAGGGCGTTGAGCAACGTCGACTTGCCGGCCTTGACCTTCCCCGCGATGGCCACCCGCAACGGACCGGTGAGCCGGAGCCTGGCCTCGGCGAGGGTGGCGGCCGACCGGGGGTCGACGGCGGCGGTGTGGGCTGCGTCCAACAGACCGGCAATCGCCTCGATCAGGGCCGGCTGCGGCGATGCCTCGGGTGCGGTCGGCTCAGCCACGGGACACCGCCGACTGCAGGGTCCGACTGATCGCGCTCAGCGCCGTGGTCTGCGCCGACAGTTCGGCGACCCGATCCCGGCGGTCCGCGCCGGTCATTCGGGCGGCCCGGGCAGCGACGTCCAGTGCACTCACCGACGAGCGGTGGATGGCGGCCGCACGCTGCTGGAAGTCGTCCCGCAGCTGGCGTTGCGTACGGCGCAGCGCATCCTGGGTCTCCTTGTTCATGATGAAACCCACCTCGTCGACGAACCGGCGGGCCGCCGCCCTGGCCTGTTGCTGCCGATGGGCGATCTGGCGTTTGCGCTCGTCCCGGATGAGCTTCTGGCCGATCCCGCCGACCAGGATCAACGTCACCGGGACCATCACCACCGCGCCGAGCAGGCTGCCCGCGACGCCGAAGAGCGCCATCGGGACGAACACTGCGGTCCTGGTCGCCATCAGCATCGATCCGAGCCGGCCGCCCGGTGCCCTGAGTGTCTCCACCGACGCCAACGAAAGCTGCTGCAGGCCTTCGGGTGGAGCCAGGCTCTCCCACGAGATCGCCTGTCCCGCTTCGAGATCGAACGACTCGGCGACGTAGCGGGCGAGATCGGTCGCCTGCTCCTTGAGGGCGTCGTAGTTGGCGATCGCGGCCGTGACCGCCTGGCGTCGCAACCATTCCTCGACGTCGTCCCAGGAGTCCTTGGGATCGGCCCGGTCGATCAGCGCCTCCGCGTCCCTGAGCACGGCGCGCAGCCGCTCCTGCAGGTCGTGCTGCACATCGGCGACGAGGTCCTGGACCCCGTCGGTGAGCACCTGCTGCCAGCTGGCTGTCGGCGACGCCAACCCGGCCGCCCGGTTTCTGGCCGAGGTGAGTTCCTCGACCAGTTCCTCGGCCCTGGCCGGTTCCACCAGCACCGCCTGTTCGGCCCGGACCTCGTGGGCCAGCTGGGTGGCGACGAAATCGGCCTGCTGGGCGGCGACCTGGGTGGCCGCGGTGTTCGCCCTCCCGGCGACGCTGCGGCCGAGGAACTCGACCAACGCGGTGAACCCGGATTCGGTCAGCAGCTCCGGGCGCCGACGGGCGCGCAGCCGTAGGAACGACGAGACGGCTATCAGCGGCAGATCCAGCCCCGCCGCCGTCAGGTGCGCGGCGTTGCGGGCGCGGATGCGTCGCCAGTGGGGGTAGAGGTCGATCTTGGTCATCACACAGGCCGCCTGCGGGCAGCGTTCCAGGGCCGACCGGAGGAAGGTCAGCTCGGGCTGGTTGAGCTCAGCGGACGCGTCGGTGACGAAGATGATGCCGTCGACCTGGTCGAGGACGCCGAGCGTGACGATGCCGTGGGCGGAGTCGAGCCCGCCCACCCCGGGGGTGTCGATCAGGCGCAGTCCAGATTTGAGCAGTCGATGCGGCAGCCGGATCTCCAGGGATCTCAGGTGCCGGGCGTTGCCGGGATTGCCGATCTCGGAGACGAACTCGGCGATCGACTCGATCGGGACGGCGGTCGAAACGGGCTGGTCGCTCTGTCCGACTTTCTCGAAATGAGCTATGGCACTTGGGGTTTCGCCGTAGCAAATCATCGTCGGGACTACGGTCACGACGTCCGCGTCGACCGGGCACACCGCAGTCTGCAGCAGTGCGTTCACCAGGGTGCTCTTGCCCTTCTTGAATTCGCCGACCAGCGCCACGGTCATGGTTCGTTCGCCCAGCCGTGACCGGGCCGCGTCCAGTTGGGCCACCAGGTCCTCGCGATGACGGCGCTCGGCCAGCCGTCGGCCGTCGGCCAGCACCTGCAGCGTGCCGGCCACCGATGCGGCACCGGCCACCGCGGTGGGCGGGGTGGGCGGAACAGGCGGGTGCGGGGACGGCGCGATCGGCGGCGTGGGGATGCCCACGGGGCCGGGCGGGGCCGCCGCTACGGACGTCGCCGGGGGACCGGCCGCGGGTTCCGGCCGGAGTTCGCCCTTCTCCCTGCGATACGCCTCGGGTCCGGATTCCGATGGGTCCTGCGACCAGTCGAGGAAGGAATTGCAGGCGCGGCAGAAGAATGCGTCGTCGGCATTCTGCACGCCGCATTCGGGGCATGCCTTCACCGCTGCCCCCTGCCTGTGGCAGAAACCGGACCGTCATCGTCCACCGCGGCAGCATCGTCCGCGGCGTCCCCATCATTGCGCGCGGGCGCGTGTTCACCAACCCGGCGAATCCCAGCGGTGCCCGATGGGGCATCGCGGGGAGTTCTGGTCCGCCCGATGGGGCAGAACTGGGATTCCCTCGGCGTCCGACGCTGGTCATCCGCCGCGCCCGGCGAATAACCTCGTTCCCGGAGGTCGGGAGTGAGCGAGTTGATCTGCCCCGAATGCGGGGCCCGCACTGTCGGCCGAGAACAGTTCTGTGTCTCTTGCGGGGCCTACCTGGAATGGGACGGAGCGGAGCCCGGGCCGCCCCCCGGGTCCGGTGCCCCGGCACCTTCGGCTGTCACCCCTGCCCAAGGGGCGACCGTGCCTCCGCCGTCCGTGCTCCTGCCGTCCGTGCCCCCGCCCCCCGCGCCCCCGCCGACCGTGGACGCCGCTCGGCCGCTGGTCGCCCGCCCCCATGTCCCACCCGACGCCGGGGTCCACGGTGGCGTGTCGTCGGCCACCGTCGATCTGCCCGCAGCGGCCGGGCCACCGTTGCCGGCGTGCCCACGGTGCGGCGCGACGGTCGACACCGGGGTGCGCTTCTGTCCGCGGTGCGGATCGCAACGGATCGCGCCGCCGCCGACACCGGCGGGCCCGGTGGCCACGATCGTGTCCCGGTCGCCCTGGTGGCGGCGGTGGCTTCCCGGCAGCCACGGGCCCGACCGGGCCGCCCGACGGGCCTGGCGGCGCAGTCTGCCCCTGCCGTTCCGGATCCGACGCTGGGTGATCGGCGTACTCGTCATCGCCGTGATCGGTGGTGGCCTGTCGGTGATCGGCCGCAACCCGCTGGGCTGGATCGCCGGCCGCTGGAACGACCTGCGTGGCACCGAGGTCGAGGTGGGCGATCTGACCGCGGCGGTGCAACCGGCTGCGGCGGAGCTCGCGGGCACTCCCCCCGGTGCCGCCGTCGACCGGGATCTCGCCACGGCCTGGGCGGTGACGGCGCCGGCCGTCCCGTCGGGCTCCGACCGCCGGCAGGCCCCCTGTCTGTCGACCGACGCGGTCAGCGGTGGGGCGGGTGCGTTGCTGGTCAACCTGGGTTCGCAGCGCCGGGTGACGACGTTCGTGACCTACGCCGGCCTCCCCGCGGGCGACCAGCGCCGACTCCAGCAGCCGCGGCCCCGGACCGTGCAGCTCGGCTACCCGGGTGGATGTCAGAACATCGAGTTGACCGACACCGCCGCCGAGCAGCAGGTGTCGACCGATTTCACCGCAGAATCGGTGTGGATCACGGTGCTGGACGTCTGGCCCACCGCGACGGCGGACCCGACCCAGCCGACCTCGCTCAGTGAAGTCGGGTTCCTGGCCCGGCCCTGACCGCTGGTCGGGTCGTCGGTTCAGCCGGCCGGGACCGGCTGCATGACCTGGCAGTCGGTAGCCAGCGGGGGAGTTGCGTGGGCCGCGCAGAACGCGGTGACCTCGGCCGCCGAGGTGAACGAGCCGACCGAGACGATGCTCCGATCCACGACCAGGGGCCGGCCCAGCACCAGCAGCCGCGGATAGTCGGAGCTGGACAACACCTCGACCGTGACGTCCCCCCCGGGCAGGGCGGCCCGCACCCGGTCCCGCACCGAGGTGGCCGCGGCGACACCCCCGCTGTCCGTGCTCGTGCTGTACACCAGCGCGAGGTAATCCCCGGGTCCGAAAGCCTGGCCGCCGCCGGTCGAGGGCCCGCCGGTGACGAACGTCGTACCGCCCCCGGAAGTGGTCGGCGGCTCGGGAGCCGACGTTGCCGTGCCCGCTTCGGTGGTCGTGGCCGGCGGGACGATCACCACCGATCCGCCATCGGGGACGGTGGTCACCACAGGCGTGGTGACGTCCGCCGTCGACCCAGCCGCCGAATCGTCCGTCGGGCGGGCCGCTGAGCTGGGCGGGGCGGCCGTACGGACGCAGGCGATCGCCGACGGGGGGCCGAACTGTTCGCCGCGAATGGCCGCGAGTTGGTAGCAGTACTGGGTGTCGGGCTGCAGCCCGGCCAACTGCACCGTCTCCTGGGCGCCGTCGACCTCGGTCACCTGGCCCTTCCGACCCTCCAGGATGGCGATCAGCTGATATCGGTCGATGGCGGGCTGACCGTCCCAGGTGAGCTGGATCGTGGCCTGGTCGACGGTCGTGCCGCTGATGGTCGGGGCCGCCGGGGTGCCGGTGGCGGCGGTCAGCCTGGCCGCCTGGGCCGGCCGGGTGAGCGCGTAGGTCAGTCCACCCGCCAGCGCCACGATCAGGAGGGCGACCGCTGTCACCACCAGCCGGGAGAGGATCGGCTTCTGTTCGAACGTGGCGTTGAGCGTCGCGTTCCGGTCGCCGCGCGCGACCGCCGACCCGGACACCGGACGTGACTCCGGCGGGTCCGGTTCGGCCGTCACGGTGAAGGGCAGCCGGGCGGTCGCGCCGCGAAGGTAGGGCCGCCGCGTCCGCACCTGCACCCGGGTCACGCCGGTGGCGCCGACCGGGAGCTCGAGCCGGTCCGGAAGGACGAGCAGCGCCAGCTTCTGGTCCTGGTCGGCACCGGAGATCCGGAGGGTCACCGCGGCGTTGCCCCAGTTGCTCAAGCTGACCAGATGCCGTCCGCGCCAGCGTCCACTCGAGGTGACCGGGGCCACCTTCGCGGTCAGGCCGAAGACCCGGCCGACCTCCAGGTCGCCCTCGGCCACCGCCGACGAGGACGGATCCACCACCGACTCCACCCGCAACCCGAAGGGAAAGGTGCCGCTGGCGGCGGCGTTCCCCTCCGGTGGTGCGAAGACGATGACCGCCGTAGCCTGCTGCCCGGGGTAGATCTGGACGTCCGAAGGGGTGACCTGGGTCCAGCCGCCGATCTCGTCGCCGAGTACCTGCAGGCGGAAACCCTCGACGATGTCACTGACATTGCCGATGGTGACAGTGGTCTGCGCCTGTCCCCCCGGTTCGACCCGCACGGTGGTCGCCGCGAGCGCAACGGTGGGATCGGTCACTGCGTCGTCGCCTCTCTGTGCGGGCTTCGGGCTTTCGGTGCCGGTGAGGCGCTGGCCTGATTCAGTGCCCCCCGCCGTCGTCGGCCGGGAGGTCGACGCCGGCGGCAGGGTCACCGACGCCGTGGTCAGCCGGTCCCGGCAGGCCGACGCCCAGACCGGTGGAGCCGTACTGCATCTCGGCCATGTCGGTGACGCCGTCGTAGTCGCTGTCCATCAGGTTCGGGTTGAGTCCGAGACCGACCTCGAGGCTGTCGCTCAAGCCGTCCAGATCGGTGTCGGCGACCAGGGGGTCGGTGTGACTGCTCATCACCTCGTAACCGTCGGTCAGGCCGTCCCCGTCGCTGTCGGCCAGCATCGGATCCAGGTGCAGCAACTTCTCGAATTCGTCGGTCAGACCATCGTGGTCGCTGTCGGCTCCGCCGTCGGCCATCGGGGCTCCCCGGTCGATACCGTCGTAGGTCCACGGGTGGTCGACGGCCGGCGCCGGTGGTGGCGCCGGTGGCGGGGCCGGTGGGGGCGGCGGACCGGCGGCCGCCGTGGGGTCGACGTCCTGGATGTGTCCCAGCACGCTGTCGACGTAGTCGCGGATGGTCGGGTTGTGGTTGGAGGGCTGGCCCGGGTGGATGTCCCAGCCCGACTTGTCGCCCTGCTGGCCGTTCTCGCCCGCGAAGTGGGCCGCGATCACCCGTTCCCAGTCGCCGAGTTTGCCGTACGCGGCGGTGACGTCCGCACGCATGCGCTGATCCTGGACGTCCTTCGGGGCGTCAGCGGCGTGGTGGTATCCGCCGTAGTCGTTCCACGTGCCGTCGATGTACTGGTAGGCACCGGACGCCGTGCTGGTCGGATTCTCGGCCTGGTAATTGCCGCCGGACTCCTGCTCCATGATGCCGCGCATGACCAGATCGACGTCGAGCCCGTGCGTGCCGCCCGGAGCGGGGTCAGTCGGGGCGGTGTCGAGCGGGGCGGTGTCGACGGGGTGAGGCGCCGCGGTGGCAGCGGTGGCGCCGTCATCCGCGGTGCCCGCCTTGCCCGGCCCGTCGGTGAACCCGCCGGGAATCCAGGTGTGCAGATCGGGGTTCCACGTGCCGTCGGCCATGCCAGGCAGGACGGCGGCGTAGTTGAACCGCGTTCCCACGTCCTGGGTCAAGACCCCCTTCTCGGTGCTGGCGGCCTCGACGGTCCGCCCGTCTCCGAGGCTGAAGGCGACGTGGGCCGACGACGGCCGTCCGCCGCCGGGCTGCGGCTCGGACGAGAAGTGGAACAGGATCGCGCCCGGGATGTGCGCCGCCTGATCGACCGGGATGAGCCGGCCCTGCGCCTTCAGGTCCAGGTACTGGAGGTAGGAGGCTCCGCCCAGGTCCACCCCGACCTGGGCCGCTGCCCACTGGGTGAACTCCGCGCAGTCGAACTGACTCGGATTTGGATCGTTGGGATCGGTGTCGACCCCCCAGACGTACTGGTCGCCGACCTGCCCCATCGCGGCGTCCAGCATGTGCTGGACCTTGCCCGCTCCGGGCGTTGAGGCGGGTGGCGTGGCGGGCGTCACCGGGTCGACGACCGCGGGGGGCGCTGCCGGCACCGCATCGGCGACCGCCGTGTCGCTGACCAGGGCGTTCAGTCCGAACCGGGTCTCGCCATAGTCGGAGAGCCCGTCGTGGTCGGTGTCGACCTGGGTCGGGTCGGTGCCCAGGCTGAGCTCCTGGCTGTCCGTCAGTCCGTCACCGTCGGTGTCCGCCGACTGCGGGTTCAACCCGAGCTGCTGCTCCTCGCTGTCGCTGAGACCGTCACCGTCGGTATCGGGGCGGTCGACGCTGACCCCGGTCGCCGAGGTAGCGCCCCGGGGCCCCTGGGTCGAGCCGGCGTCGGTGCCGGTGGCGTACTCGAGCGCGTCGCTCCGGCCGTCCCGGTCGGTGTCGGCCACCAGCGGATCGGTGTGCGTGGTGATGATCTCGAAGGCATCGGAGAGGCCGTCACCGTCGGTGTCGCTCTTCGTGGGGTCGGTTCCGGCGAGCAGTTCGAATTCATCGGTCAGGCCGTCGGCGTCGGTGTCCATCGGGGCGGCGGTGAACTGACCGAGGGCGCCGCCGGTGTCGATCTGGTCGTAGCCGGCAGCGGCGGCGGCCGGGAGGGCGGCGTCCCGCTGCTGGGACAGTGTCGTCACCACCGGGATGAACAGGTGGTAGTCCTGCCCGCCCTTGCCCGGGCTCCACGGGTTCAGATCCCTGCCGTGCTGGGACAGGGCGAACGCGGCCCGGGCATTCACCATCGGATCGTCGAGGTTGCCGAACTGGCCGGCCTGGCCGGCGTCGATCTGCCACAGACCCGACCGGTCGGCGTGGGAAAGATCGGTCACTCCGTTGGATTGGGCCAGCGCGATGGCCGTCCACGTCACCGCCTGGTCCTCGGTGAATCCCGCCGCCCGCGCGACATCGTAGATTTCGAGCGCGGTGAGCACAGCCATGGCAGTTCCAGAGGTGGGGCGCCGGGGTGGAAATGAGCACAGGGTACCGGGGGCGTGGAATTGTCGATAGCCCATTCAGGTCGATAGCCCGTTCAGGCAGTGCGCTGTGCCCCGTTGAGCGGTTGTGAACGATCGACGGCGCACCTTTGATGACGATTTCGGGTGGTGATCGGCGTTGAGCCGATGTTGACCGTGCCCATTCAGAATGGGCTTTCTGCACGTTCGAGCCACCACTTCCGGAGGGGTCATGCCTACCGCAGTCGCCACCTATGTCTATGCCGATGATCCGATTTCCCAGGCCGGGGTGGTCAGTCAACTCCGGACCCGCCCGGAAATCCGGGTGGTGGACGCGGCCCACCTCGACGAGGCGGCGGTCGCCGTGGTGGTGGCCGACACCGTCACCGACGAGGTCATCAGGGTGCTGCGGGCGCTGCAACGCGGGTCGATCCCACGCACGGTCCTGGTAGCCAGGGTCGTCGACGACACCACGATGGCCGATGCCGCCGCCGCCGGGGTCGGTGGCTTGATGCGCCGGGAGGGTTTGACGCCTGACGCCCTGGTGCGGGTACTGCTGCGGGTGGCCGCCGGTGAGGGAGAGGTTCCGGCCGATCTGCTCGGTCGGCTGCTGGGTCAGGTCGGTCGGCTACAGCGCCAGGTGCTGGAACCCCGTGGGCTCTCGTTCGCCCGGTTGTCGGACCGGGAGACCCAGGTCCTCAAGCTGGTGGCCAACGGTCACGACACCGCCGAGATCGCCGGGGAGCTGGCCTACAGCCAGCGGACGGTGAAGAACATCCTGCACGACGTGACCACCCGACTGCAGCTGCGCAATCGCTCGCACGCGGTGGCCTACGCCCTCCGCGAGGGGTTGATCTGACGCCCGCCCGCCGGCTCCCGGGATCGGTAGTGAGGTGCGCTCAGTGCCCGGAAGGGCACCGGAGTCTGCCCCGCGGACGGTCCGCGGCCGGGTGCGCCGGGACTGACCGGCTGCGAGTCTGAGCCGGTGATCCATGAGGTGGACGTCGCGCTGCGCGCGCTCATCGAGCGCGACGCGACCGACGGCGCGCAGGTCGAGGTCGCGTTCGACGCCCCGACCAAGGACTGGTCCAGCCGCCGCAACGTGCCCACCATCGACGTCTACCTCTACGACATCCGCGAGGACCTGCGCCGCCGGGAGCGTGGGCTGATCAACGAGTACCAGGACGGTCAGATCGCCGCCCGTCGGCTGCCGCCGCGGTACTTCAAGCTGTCGTATCTGGTCACGGCGTGGACCCAGCGCCCCGAGGACGAGCATCGACTGCTGTCCACCCTGCTGTCCTGCTTCCTGCGCCACGATGCGATCCCGCGCGACCTGCTCACCGGGCCACTGGCCGCACTCGGGCTGCCGGTGGCTCTCACCATCGGGCTGCCGCCGCCGGAGGACCGGTCGTTCGCCGATGTCTGGACTGCGCTGGGCGGCGAGCTCAAACCGTCACTCGACGTGGTGATCAGCACCCCGACGGAGACCGGCCAACGGTGGGAGGCCGGCCCGCCCGTCGACGAACCGGTGTCCCTCTCGGTGGGCGGCACCTCAGGCTGGCCGCCCCGGGAGGATCGGCGACCGAGATCGACCGGGCCGCCGGATGTTTCGGAAACCGGTGCCGAGCCGGCCGCAACCCCTCGTGCCGGCGGGCGCAAGCCGCGGCGCCGCGGTGGGTCGGGACCGGCCGCCGGTGCCTGACGAGAGTCTGACCTACCTGCTGCACCGGGTCGGTCTGGTCGAGGACCGCATCCGCGCGCTGGTCCAGCAGCGTCGACACGACGATCCGGCCCCGGACGATCCCTTCCGCGGGCTGTACGTGACCGAGGACGACGTCGACCGGCTGCTGACCCATCGGCAGGCATTGTTGTCTGACGCGTCGCGCAACGCGCGCGCCGTGGGCGCGACGAGCGAGAGCCGACCGGCACCCCGCGGTCGGCTGGGGGACCTCGCGGCCGACGCGCAGCTCACGGCGCTCGACGTCGACCTGCTGGTGGTCGCGCTGCTGCCCGACCTGGACAGCCGGTTCGAGCGGTTGTACGG
>JBDSLP010000171.1:0-9508 GCA_039916325.1 Nakamurella sp.
CACGGCGGGCACGATGGGTGGGTGCGCATCCTCGACCAGCTGTCGTCCCGGTCGGCGACCCGGCTGTCCGCCGACCATGTCTTCCGGCCGCCCGTGGGTCTGCTGGCGGGTGCCCTGTGGGCGGTGGTGACGCTGCTGTGGATCTTTGCCGCCGCGTCCGCCGGGATCGGCGGGGTGGCCCGACAGCTGCCCCTGATGGTTCTCATCGGCACCCTGGTGCACGCCGGGTGCACCCGGCCGTTGGTCGCGGTCGGACCGGACGGGGTGCTGCTGCGCAACGTGTTCCGCGACGTCCGGATGTCCTGGCCCGCCCTGGCCGCCATGGACACCCGGTACGCGCTGACCCTGACCGACCGGTCCGGACGCCGGTTCCGGGCCTGGGCGGCTCCCGCGCCCTCCCGCTTCACCACCGCCCGCACGACCCCGTCGGACCTGCAGGCGGTGCGCTGGAACACCGACGACGGGCCCATCCCGGCCAGCGCGACGCTGCGGAGCGACGCCGGCGCGGCCGCCGCGCTGATCCGGCGGTTCTGGACGCCGCCGGCGCATCTTGCGGCCGCTGATCCGATGGCTGCGCGGGCCGAGGTCCGGTGGGCCACCGGGGTGCTGCTCGTCCTCGGCCTCGCCGCGGCCGCCTCGGTTGCCGTCCTGATGCTCCCCTGACCGTCGGACTGCTGGTCAGGACCTGACCGCCCGATCCGGTGTGGCCCGATCAGTCCGGATCGGCACCGGCCGCCAGCAGCGCCGCCCGATCGGCCCGCCGCGCCTGCTGCTCGTCCGGATCCGGCACCGGGGCGGCGGCGATGAGCCGGCGGGTGTAGTCGTCCGTCGGCTGCAGCAGGATGTCCTCCCGGGTCCCGTACTCGGCGAGCCGGCCGCGGTGCAGCACGGCCACCGTGCGGGCGACGATCTCCACGACCGCGAGGTCGTGGCTGACGAACAGACACGCGAAGCCGTACTGGGCCTGCAGATCCTTGAACAGCTCCAGCACGTGGGCCTGCACGGACACGTCCAGAGCGCTGGTCGGCTCGTCCGCGACGAGCAGCTCCGGCCCCAGCGACAGGGCCCGGGCGATGCAGACCCGCTGGCGCTGACCGCCGGACAGCTCGTGGGGATAGCGGTTGCGGTATTCGTGGGGCAGCCGGACTGACTGCAGCAGGGCCTCCACCCGGGCGTCGAGCTCGCGACGGCGGAGCTTCTCGTGCAGGTAGAGCGGCTCGCCGATGGACTCGCCGATGCTCATCCGGGGGTTCAGCGCCGCGGCCGGGTCCTGGAACACGATGGCGACCTTGCGCCGCAGCGGGCGCCACTGCTTCTGGTTCAGCCCGGCCAGCTCGACGCCCCCGACCGCGACGGAGCCGCCGGCGATCGGCAGCAGGCCGGCCACCGCACGGCCGATGGTGGTCTTCCCGGAACCGGACTCCCCCACCAGGCCCAGCACCTCACCGGGGGCGATGGTGAAGGACACGCCGTCGACAGCGCGGAACGCGGGGATCCGGCCGCGCCCGGCGTACTCCAACACCAGGTTCTCCACCTGCAACGCGGGAACCGGGTGGGCCTGGGCGGGTGCCGGCGCGCCGGCCGGGCCCGCGACCCGGGCCGCGGCGATCTCGGCACCCAGGTGCGGCACCGCGGCGAGCAGGTCCCGGGTGTAGGCGACCTGCGGTCGGGCGAAGATCTGCCGGACCGGGCCGGCTTCGACGATGTCGCCGTGGCGCATCACCACCACGTCGTCGGCGAGGTCGGCCACCACGCCCATGTCGTGGGTGATCAACAGGATCGCCGAGTCCAGGCGGTGGTGCAGATCCCGCAGCAGATCCAGGATCTCGGCCTGCACGGTGACGTCGAGGGCGGTCGTCGGCTCGTCGGCGATGAGCAGCACCGGGTCGCAGGCGATCGCCATCGCGATCATCACCCGCTGCCGCTGACCGCCGGAGAGCTGGTGCGGATAGAGGTCGTAGCGGCCGGCCGGGTCCGGCAGGTCGACCATCCCGAACAGCTCGACGGCCCGGTCCCGGGCGTGTCCGGGACTGATGTCCTGGTGCGCCAGCAACACCTCGGCGACCTGGAAACCGACGGTCAGTACCGGGTTCAGCGCGGTCATCGGCTCCTGGAAGATGAGGCCGACCTCGCTGCCCCGGATCCGGCGCAGCGCGGGCTCGCCGGCGCCGATCAGTTCGTGGCCGCGGAGCCGGGCGCTGCCGGTCACCCGGGCGTTGCCCGGCAACAACCCGAGTAGACCCATCGACGTGACGGACTTGCCGGACCCGGACTCGCCCACCACCGCCAGCACCTTGCCGGGGTTGATGCTGAAGCTGACGTGCTGCGACGCCATCACCCACCGGTCGTCGACCAGGAAGTCGACCCCGAGGCCGTCGACCTCCAGCACCGGCCCGGCGGACGGTGCCTTCACGACTGCCTCCGAGGCACCCGGGAAAAGGGGGTCGCGCCACGGGCGGCTCATGCCTTGGACCTGGTCTGTCGTGGGTCGAAGGCGTCCCGCAGGCCGTCCCCGACGAAGTTGATCGCCAACGAGATGACGACGATGAACACGGCCGGCCACCAGAACAGGTAGGGCCGCGAGTCCATCGCCTGCCGGTTGATCTGCACCAGCAGGCCGAGGGACGTGTCCGGGGCCTTGACCCCGAACCCGAGGAAGCTCAGCGCGGTCTCCAGCAGGATGGCGCCGGAGATGGCGAGGGTGGCCGACACCGTGATCACCCCGATCGTGTTGGGCAGGATGTGCCGGAAGATGATCCGCGGACTGGACGCTCCGATCGAGCGGGCCGCTTCGACGAACTCACGTTCCCGTAGGGACAGGAACTCGCCGCGGACGATCCGGGCCAGTCCGGTCCAGGTCAGGATGCCCAGGAACACCCCGAGCAGCAGGATGCCGCCACCACCGATGCGGTTGACCACCACGGCGGCCACCGCGATCAGCGGGATGGTGATGAGCACGTCGGTCAGGCGCATCAGGACGGCTTCGACCCAGCCGCGGTAGTAGCCGGCGAGGGCACCGATCACCGTGCCGAGCACGGTGGAGACCAGCCCCACCAGCACCGCGATGATGATCGACTGCTGCATGCCGCGCATCACCAGCGCGAAGTAGTCCCGGCCGGAGGTGTCCTGGCCGAACGGATGGTCACCCAGCGAGAACGGCCAGAGCCGGAGCGTGGCCCGGCCCCCGTCGGTGAGCGACGGCGCGAAGGTCAGGTAGGACTGCTTCCACCAGCCGGGAATCAGGCCCCAGCCGATCGAGGTGAAGGCCGTCACCACGATCAGCACGAGGACGACCAGACCGGCCATCGCGGCGCGGTGCCGGACGAAACGACGCAGCACCAGCCGCAGTTCCGATTGGGCGGCCGTCACGGTGCCGGCGGTCACGGCGGCGTCCGCCACGTCGGTGTCCAGGGCGATCATCCCGGTCATCTGACGCTCGGTGGCCGGTGGATGGCCCTGCTCGCCGGTACCGCGCTGGGAAGGGACGGCCTCCGGCTCGAGCGGGTCCACCGGCGGGGTCTCGCGGTGTGGGGGCTCGTGGTGCGGGGGATCGTGTGGGGGCTCGTCGTGCGGGGGATCGTGCGGTGTGGTCATCGGTTCACCCCAGCCGGATTCGTGGATCGAGATAGGCGTAGGCGATGTCGGCCAACATGTTGAACAGCACCGTGGCCGTCGCCGTGACCAGGAAGAACGCCATCACCGGGTTCGGGTCGACGTTGGTGATGCCGGTGGAGAACAGCTTGCCCATACCACTCCAGCCGAACACGGTCTCGGTGATGATCGCGCCACCGAGGATGCCGGCGAAGTCGAAGGCGACCAACGTGGTGAGCGGGATCAACGCGTTGCGGAAGGCGTGCCGGACGATGACCGTCCGGTTGTTCAGCCCCTTGGCCCTGGCCGTGCGCACATAGTCCTGACCCATCACGTCGAGCATGCTGGCCCGGGTGTAGCGGGTGTAGCTGGCGAACGAGATCAACATGATCGCCAGCGTCGGCAGGATCAGGTACATGAGGTAGTCGAGGTTGGTCGTCCAGAAGTCGGCGCCCAGGTTGGCCGATTGGCTGCCGGTGGTCTTGACGGGACGACCACCGGTCCGGGCGAACAGCGTCGGGTAGGCCCGTAGCAGCTGGTCCACGATCATCAGCAGCGCGACGCTGAATCCGACCAACCCGCCGACCCGGGAGGCCAGCGCGCGCTGCTCCCCGCCGAGCAGACGGCCGACCAGGGCCCCGATCACCACCAGCACCACCGTCACCCCCGCCACCACCAGGTAGCCGGGATCGTCCAACACCGGTGACAGCGCCACCACCACCACGGTGCCGGCGACGGCGGTGGCCACGCTGGCCATCAGCACGGGCCGGGTGCGCCGGGTCAGACCGGCGAACAAAGCGGTCCAGCCGACTGCGGCGGCCAGTCCGAAGATCCCGATCCCCAGCACCCCGAAGTACGGGGTCCGGAAGAAGCCGGTCGCCAGTAACAGGTAGATCGTCGCGAAGGTCGCCGCGAACCCGGCGGCGAAGACGAGGGGCACCCGTTGTCGGCCGCCACCGACCATCAGCGCCCAGAACCCGCCGCTGAGCACGGCGACGATGGTGATCCCCGCGTAGGTCAGCGTCGGATCCCCCAGCCACGTGTTGAGCTCGATGGCCAGGTACTGCTTGAGCAGCGTGGACACGAAGAACACCGGCAGCGAGAAGCACAGGAACGCCACCAGGGTCACCGAGTAGTCGAACACGCTGTACTGCCGCAGGGCGGTGACGATGCCGGTGACCACCCCCAGGATGAGGGCCAGCAAGGTCGCCGCGATGACCAGCCGAAGGGTCGACCCGATCGCCGCCTGCAGCTGCGGGAACACCGGCTTGCCGTCCCGGTTCAGCCCGAGGGTGCAGCTGTCCGACCACGGCCACAGACACTTGCCGACGTCACCGAGCCAGAGCCCGTACCGGACCGGTACGGGGCTGTCGAGGTTCAGGGCCAGCGTGCGGGCCGCGATCTTCGCCTCCCGGGTGGGACCGCGGAGCTCCAGCAGATCCTTCAACGGGTTGTCCGAGTACGACACCAGCAGGTAGGTCAACGCGGTCGAAGCCAACAGGATGAAGAACGACACCACCAGCCGTCTGGCGATGAAGACGAGCACAGAGCCCCCGATCGGGATCTCGACAGGACGGCGGCAGCCGGATGAGGGGCCGGCCGGTGGACAGGTCCGGAAAACGACCGATGGGCGCGGGAAGCGATCCCGCGCCCATCGGTCACCGTCGAGTTACTCGGTCTTGCTCCAGGTGGCGGCGTTCCAGGTCACACCGGTCTGGGTCGGGTTGAACTTGGGTCCGGTGACCTTGCTGCTGAACGCGGCGATGCCCGGGTTCGCGTACAACACGGCGTTGTACGGATTGGCCCAGAGCTCCTCCTCCATCGGGATCTTCTCCTTCTCGGCCGCGGCGCGGTCGGTGCTGGTGACGATCTTGGCCCAGGCGTCGTCGACGATCTTGCTCGAGTAGCGGCCGAAATTCTGCTCACCATCGGTGACGTAGATGGACTGGCCGGAAGCCACCAGGCCGGAGCCCGCCCAGCCGAAGACCGCGAGGCCCCAGCTGGTGTCCTTCAGAGCCAGCGTGGTGAAGACGTCCGCGTCGGGCTTGGCGATGATGTTGAACCCGGCCTGATCACAGGAGGCCTTGATGACCTGGACCTGGTCGGCGCGCAACGACGACGACGCGGCGAAGGTGAACTGGACGTCGTAGGGAACGGTCACGCCGGCACCGACCAGCTTGGCCTTGGCCCCCGCGAGGTCGACCGAGGCGTACTTGGTGGCGCTGGGCACCTGGGCCAGGATCTCCTTGTAGTTGCCCTGGGCCGGCAGGAACTCACGCAGGTTCAGTACCTGGGCGCCGTCGAAGACGGGCTTGGCGTACTTCTCGACGAGCTGCTCACGAGGTACGCACATCTCGAACGCCTCCCGGACGGCGGGGTTCTCCATCGCACCGCCGGGCCCGGAGTTGAAGTCGACGTGGCTGAAGGTGTAGCTCTCGCCGGCTTGGTAGGTGATGGAGTCCTTGGCCGCGTCGAGCTGCGCGATCGTGTCACCGGACGGGTTGGACGGGTCGAAGGCGTCGATCTCGCCGTTGGCCATCGCCTGCACCCACTCCTGGTCGTTGACCAGCTTGAACACCAGGGAGTCGGTGACCGCCGGGGTGCCCCAGTAGGCGTCGTTACGGACGACGGTGAGGTTGCTGCCGGAGGCGTTGTCGACCTTGTACGGGCCGGAGGACGGCAGGATCGCGGTGTCGGGCAGGGTCGGAAGGTCGACCTCGTAGTCGAAGCCGGTGCTCCAGAACGCACCCACCTTGGTGAGCTTCGCGGTGTCGTTGTCCTGGATGGCCTTGATCAGCTCGGCGCCGTTGTCGGCGCTGCTCAGACCAGCCTGCTCGGCGACGATGTGCGCCGGGATGAAGGTGGTTCCGACCAGCGCCTCCCAGTCCACGTAGGGCGTATTGAACACCCAGGTGTAGGTCTTGTCGCCGGCCTTGCCCTCCGGCATCTTCAGCTCGGCGAACCCGTTGGTGCTGGCGCCGGCGAACAGGTCCACCGGGTTGCCATCGGCGTCGTTGCCGCCCGGGTGGGTGCCTGACAATGCCGCCCACTGCAGCAGCACGTCGTCGAAGTCGATCGGTACCCCATCGGACCAGACCGCCCCGTCGGCGATGGTGATCTCGACGGTCAGCGGGTCGTCGGAGGTCTTCTTGTAGGACCCGAACTCGGTGTTGGGCTTCAGCGAACCGTCCGGCTGCACGATGACCAGCGCACCCTGGGTGACGTTGTCGACGTAGGCGCAGTAGACACTGTTGGCCGCCGCCGTGTTGCAGTTGTATCCGCCCGGCGTCTGCTCGAGCCCGATGTTGATGGTCTTCGCGATCGGGCCGCCGGCCGCGGACTCGCTGGCCGAGCTGCTCGAACTACTCGAGCCGCTCGACGTCCCACCGACGGAACTGGAGGCGGTGGAGCTGGTGGTGTCGCCGCCGACCGACGAACTGCACGCCCCGAGGACCAGCGTGGCGGCCACACCCGCCGCCGCATACCCGAGAATTCGTTTCCTCATGAGCATCTCCTTTCGGGGCCACGAATATCGGGAAGAGGTGCTGCGACCTGTCCGTATGTCCGAAAAATCCCCAGCTGAATGTGTACGACCGTGTGAAACGTATGCGCACGGTGTGTGACCCACGAGAGCAGGGTCCCGTTTGTTACCCAAACGACACAGACCGTTCTCGGCAGGACGGCACGGATCTCCCTTCCCTCCGGCCGGGGCGGGGCCGTGCCGACCCGTTCAGCCCAGGGTGCCGGTCGGCCGTTGCCGACCGTCACACCGGCGGTGGCCAGTCCGGTAGGGACTGCAGCGGGCCGCTCCACAGCAGGCCGGCCGGATCGTCGGGCAGGCTCACCCCGGCCAACGACGGACCCAGCGCCAGCGTGTCGACCGGCTCTCCCACGGGGAGGACGGCCAGCCGCCGCCAGAGCACCGCGTCCAGGGCGGTGCCGTCGGAGTCGCCTTGCAGGAAGGTCGTGACCGCGGACCGGATCTCGTCGTCGCAGAAGCCCCCGGTCGGAGCGTCCGCCCCGCCCGTGGGTGTGGACGGCGGTGAGGACGACGACGATCCGGACCCGGGGGCGGTCGGGGTCGCGGTGACGGTCTGGAACGCGGTCCCGGTCGGGGTGCTGCTCCCGGTCGCGGAAGGTGTCGCGGTGGCGGACCCCACCGTGGCCCCGGACACCGTCGGATATCCGGTGGCACACTGCAGCAGTCTTGCCGCGCGGGCCCGGTCCGAGGCCGACCGCGGGGTGGTCGTGACCACGAGGTCGGGCGCCGAGGCGACGGTCAGCGGACCGACCACGTCCGTCGCGGTCTGCGCGACGAGGTTGAGCTGCACACCGGCCGTTCCCAGCCGGCGTTGGAGCGACCGGGCGGCCGCGGCCGCGGCGGTGTCGGTCGCGTCGTAGCCCAGCAGCAGGGTGAGCACCCGGCCGTCGCCGTCCCGGAAGTACAGGCCGGACCGTCTGTAGCCGGCCGCCGCCAACGCCGGGGTCACCCGGTCCGCGTTGTCGGTCACCCCGGCGGGGGCCCGTTCCGGCGCACCCTCGGCGGCGGGCACGGTGAGCTGCGACGTCGCCGGCAGCAGACCCCCGACGTCACCGTCGGCGAACGCGGTCCGCAGCAGCGCCGGGTCGATCGCGGCGGCCACCGCCTGCCGGACGGCCAGGTCGGCGGTCAGCCGGTCGGCGCCGAGATTGAAGACCAGCTCCGACGTCAGCGGCAGCGGGACCGTTCGGCGACGGACAGTGGCGTCGAGCGTGGCCAGCGCCGCCGCTGCCGACCCCCCCCGGCGCAGGTACAGCGCCTGGACATCACCACGCCGCAACGAGTCGACGAGGTCACCCGCGGCGCCGGCCCGGAAGACCACGTTCGTGGTCGTCGTCTCCGTGTCCCAGTACTTGTCGTTACGGACCAGGGTGATCTGCCCGATGACCGGGTCGTAGCCGTCGATCCGGTAGCGGCCACCGGCGACCGGAATGCCGGTCTGCAGCGCAGTGGTGAAGCCACCCGGCTCGTCCTTGAGCGTGCGGGCCGGCAGTAGCGGGGAGAACAACGTCCGCCAGTCCGCGAACGGTGTGCGGAACACCACCACCACCGTCTTTCCGGCGTCGGCGGACTGGATGCTGCTGATCAGCTGGTATCCGGCGGGGCTGACCACGTCGGTCTGGGTGGTCATCTGGCGCCAGAGGTACGTGAAGTCCTCGGCGGCGATGGGCGTGCCGTCCGACCAGGAGGCCCGCCGGTCGAGCTCGTAGGTGACCGTGAACGGGTGTGTCGAGGTCACCTCGACCCGGTCGACCAGACCCGTCGGCAGGCCCGTCGTCGCGGTCGCACCCGGGGTGAACACCCCGGGCAGCACCAGGCCGGCGATGGCCGCACCGGCAGGTGACCACTGCGACGCCACGTAGGGGTTGAAGCCCCGGATGTCGTCGTCCACGCCGATGCTGATCACCCCGCCGACCACGGGCGGGGCCGGCGCTGTCCCGGTGGCCTCCGGTGGTAGCGGAGCAGGCAGATTCGGTACCGTGCAACCGGCCGTGACCGCGAGGAGTACAGCCAGGAACAGCAGTCCCGGAAACGTCGAACGCCGCCCACCCCACCGGTGCGGGTGGGAGGGGCGGCGGTTCACGGTGTCAGCGTAGGTTCCCGGGCGCGAGACCCCGGGGACCGGCCGGATCAGGAGTTGGCGGCAGCCTTGATCCGGGACCGGCTGCGGGCCCGGATGTTGCCCGACAGCTCGACCTTGCGGATGCGGGCGGACATCGGGGTGATCTCCACGCACTCGTCGTCGGAGCAGAACTCCAACGCCTGCTCCAGCGACAGGTTCTTCGGCGGCACCAGGTGCACGAGCTCCTCGGAGGAGGATTTGCGCATGTTGGTGAGCTGCTTCTCCTTGGTGATGTTGACGTCCATGTCGTCGGC
>JBDSLP010000172.1:0-3180 GCA_039916325.1 Nakamurella sp.
CGGAGACCTCGGCGCCCACTTCGACGCCTGCGTCCCAGCGAATCCCGGGCCCGGCCGGCACGGTCAGCGCGGAGATCGTCCCGGGGGCGGGCAGGAACCCCCGGCCCGCGTCCTCGCCGTTGATCCGGAACTCGATCGAGTGACCACGAGGAACGGGATCATCGGTCAGCCAGAGCTTCTCGCCACCCGCGATCCGGAACTGGGCCAGCACCAGATCAATGCCACTGGTCTCTTCCGAGACCGGGTGCTCCACCTGAAGTCTCGTGTTGACCTCCAGGAACGACACCAGCCCATCCCGTCCCACCAGAAACTCCACCGTCCCGGCGCCGGTGTACCCGGCCTCCCGGCAGATCGCCTTGGCGGCGGTGTGGATCTGGTCGCGCTGGTCGTCGGTCAGGAACGGCGCCGGGGCTTCCTCGACAAGCTTCTGGAAGCGGCGCTGCAACGAGCAGTCCCGGGTCCCGACGACGACGACGGCGCCGTACTCGTCGGCGAGCACCTGCGCTTCGACGTGCCGCGGCCGGTCGAGATACCGCTCGACGAAACATTCGCCGCGTCCGAACGCCGTGGTGGCCTCACGGACGGCGGAGGCGTACAGCTCCGGAATCTCGGCCGCGGTGCGAGCCACCTTGAGCCCACGCCCACCGCCGCCGAAAGCGGCCTTGATCGCGACCGGCAAACCGTATTCGATGGCGAAGGCCAGTACCTCGTCAGGCCCGGAGACCGGGTCGGGAGTACCGGGCGTCAGCGGCGCTCCCGCCCGAAGGGCGAGGTGGCGGGCGGTGACCTTGTCCCCGAGGTCACGGATGGCCTGCGGGGTCGGACCGATCCAGACCGCACCCGCGTCGATCACCGCCTGCGCGAAGTCGGCGTTCTCGGAGAGGAAGCCGTAGCCCGGGTGCACCCCGTCGGCGCCGGACCGGGTGATGACGTCGACGAGTGCCGGAATGTTCAGGTACGTCGCGGCGGGGGTGCTCCCGGGCAGCGCGTACGCCTCGTCAGCGATCCGGACGTGCAGGGCGTCACGGTCCTGGTCGGCGTAGACCGCCACCGAGCGGAGGCCCGCGTCCCGGCAGGCGCGTGCGACCCGGACGGCGATCTCGCCGCGGTTGGCGATCAGGACGGTGTGCACGTCAGCAGCTCCTCTCGACACGGGCTTGGTCGCAACAGGTTTCAGATGTTGTCGCCGCGGCCGTCATCCCGGCAGCCCTGAGCGCCACCAGGTCTGCGGGCCGGCGGCCAGGACCGGTGCCCGGAGAGCCGGCACTCCCCAACCGCCCGGCTCTGCCGCCGGGCGGGCGGGCTCGATGGCGCCGGCCAGCGCGGTGATCACCGCGACGACCGCTGCGGCGTCGTCGTCCCGGTCGGCAGCCCCCCTCGACATGCGGCTCACAGCGGGATGTTCCCGTGCTTGCGTGGCGGCCGGGTGACCCGCTTGTCAGCCAGCACCCGCAGCGCGCTGGTGACCGCCGCGCGGGTGGTCGACGGGGCGATCACCTCGTCGACGTAGCCGCGGTCGGCCGCGGTCCACGGGTTGACCAGGGTGTCCTCGTACTCGGTCTCGAGTTCGCGGCGCAGGTCCGCGAGTTCCTGACTGTCCGCGCCGTGCGCCGCGGTGGCGGCAGCGAGATCCCGTCGATAGAGGACGTTCACCGCCCCGGGAGCTCCGATGACGGCGATCTGCGCCGTCGGCCAGGCCAGATTCAGATCGGCGCCGAGATGTTTGGACCCCATCACGTCGTAGGCGCCGCCGTAGGCCTTCCGGGTGATGACGGTGATCAATGGGACGGTCGCCTCGGCGTAGGCGTAGATCAGCTTGGCACCACGGCGGATGATGCCGTTCCACTCCTGATCGGTACCGGGCAGGAAACCGGGGACGTCGACCAGGGTGAGCACCGGCAGGTTGAAGGTGTCGCAGGTCCGCACGAAGCGGGCGGCCTTCTCGGCGGCGTCGATGTCGAGCGTGCCCGCGAGGTACTGCGGCTGGTTCGCGACGATACCGACCGAGCGCCCGGCCACCCGACCGAAGGCGGTGATGATGTTCGGCGCGAACAGCTCCGCGACCGGCAGGAAGTCCCCGTCGTCGACGATCGCGGCGATCACCGCTGCCATGTCGTAGGGCTGGTTCGGCAAGTCCGGGATCAGCGTGTCCAGCGCGAGATCAGCCTCGGTCAGGGTGGTCTCCGGCGCCGCGCCGGTCTCCGGGGTCCGGCTCAGGTTGTTCGAGGGTAGGTAGGACAACAGATCCCGGACGTAGGTGATCGCGTCGGTCTCGTCGGCGGCGAGGTAGTGCGCGTTGCCCGAGCGGGTGGTGTGGGTCCGCGCGCCGCCGAGCTCCTCCAGCGTGACCTGCTCGCCGGTGACTGCGCGGACGACATCCGGTCCGGTGATGAACATCTGGGAGGTTCCGTCGACCATCACCACGAAGTCCGTGAGAGCCGGCGAGTACACGTGGCCACCCGCTGCGGCCCCCAGGATCAGCGAGATCTGCGGGACCACGCCGGACAGGTGCACGTTGCGTTTGAAGATCTCGGCGTAGAGGCCCAGCGAGACGACGCCCTCCTGGATCCGGGCACCGCCACCCTCGTTGATGCCGACCACCGGACGACCGGTCTTGAGCGCGAAATCCAGCACCTTGACGATCTTCTCGCCGTAGACCTCACCGAGCGAGCCGCCGAAGACGGTGACGTCCTGGGAGAACACACAGACGTCCCGGCCGTCGACGGTGCCGTAGCCGGTGACCACTCCGTCACCGTAGGGCCGCTGCGCGTCCATCCCGAAGGTGGTCGAGCGGTGCCGGGCGAAGGCGTCGAACTCGACGAAGGAACCGTCGTCGAGCAACAGATCCAGACGCTCGCGGGCGGTGAATTTACCCTTGGCGTGCTGGCGCTCGACCGCGACCGCCGAACCCGCATGCCGGTGCTCCTCGACGCGGCGACCGAGATCGGCCAGCCGCCCCGCGGTGGTGTGCGGTGCCGGCGGCGAACCCGCGGTGCTGCTCCCGGCCTGGCTCATCTGACTCCCGTCCGGTCCCGGTCCACTTCGGCGTGAATCCGGCGTCGACTCCGACTCCCGGCTCCACCGTAGCGGCCAACGGGGACCGGCTACGACACGGTGGGCGACCGATCAGGGAGCGCCGGGCTCCGCCAATGCCGCTCGGGCGGTTCTGGGTTCGCGGCC
>JBDSLP010000173.1:0-10028 GCA_039916325.1 Nakamurella sp.
TCCTCGACCATCCCGACGGCCGACTGGAGTACGGGGTGCCGCTGCGGCGCGACCTCGCGGCAGCGATCCGACGGCACCGGCCGGAGCTCGTCGTCACCATGAATTTCGGGGACATCTGGTTCCCCGGTGCCTGGAACAGCGCTGATCACCGGTCGCTGGGACGCGCGGTGGTCGATGCCGTGGGTGACGCTGCCAACGAGTGGATTTTTCCGGACCTGAACGCCGACGGCCTCGCACCGTGGTCGGGGGTGCGCTGGACGGCGATCAATCAGTTCGGCGGCGACCGGCACGTGGACGTCGGCGAGGGAATCGAGGCCGCGGTGGCGTCGCTGGCCGAGCACCGACGCTACCTCGCCGCCCTCGACTCCGCCCCGGTCCTCGACCAGGCCCGGGCGCAGGTGTTCCGCGCCACCGGCGGCCCGGACGCCGACCCACCCAGGGTGTACTTCACTGTCTACGGCTGAGCCGCGATCACCCGGCCGGCCCGCTGACGTGGTCGGCGCCGGCCGCGGCTGAGCTGATCCACCCAGCCGGCCCGCTCAACCGGCCCGGCGCAACGCGGTGATCGGTTCGGTGGTGGCCGCCCGGATCGCCGGGTAGGCGCCCGCAAGCAGCCCGATGAGGGCACCGACGAGCGGGGCCAGCAGGGCGACCTGGAGGTCGAGGATGGGTGTCCAGTCTTTCGCCGCACTCACCGCCACCACCGCGACCACGCCCAGGGCGGCGCCGATCAGCCCGCCGAGCAGCCCGGTGATGGCCGATTCGAGCAGGAACTGGGCGGCGATGTGCCGGCGTCGGGCGCCGAGGGCCCGGCGCAGGCCGATCTCGCCGGTCCGCTCGATCACCGACAGGAGGGTGACGTTGGCGATCCCGAGTCCGCCGACCACCAGCGCGACCACGCCGAAGGCCAGGAACAGCGAGTTCACGTCCCCCCGGACCGAGGTCGCGAGCTGCCCGGGTTTCGGCGGTACCTGCGCGTTGATCAGCTCGGGCTGATTGGGTGACACCGCGACGGGGGCCTGCGCACCGACCTGCTGGGCCGCCCCCACCACCGTCCGGATGTCCAGCTCGGTCGGCGCCGCCAGTCCGAAGAACTTCGCCGCGGTGCCGTTGGGCATGATCACCGCACCCGCGAGATCGGTACGCCGGATCATCCCGTCGACGATGCCGATCACCGCGAAGGGGATGTCGCCGATGAAGATGCTCGGCCGGACATCGACCCGGTTGATGTTGAGCTGGGCGGCGGCATCGACGCCGAGGACGACGACGGCGTCCGCTCGGCGGTCGTGGCCGGCGTCGAAGAACCGGCCGTCGAGGACCTGGCCGCCCTCGGTGGCCAGGATCCCGTCGGAGACGGCGACCGCCGGGAGGTCGAACAGGTTGGCCCCCGACGGGTCGAGCAGGTCGACCCCGCTGACCTTGTCGGTGCCGAGGTCGACGGTGGAGAACGTCGCTGCGGAGGCGACGCCGCTGAGCCGACGGACCCGGTCCGCGGCGTCCCAGGGCAGTCCCGGCGTCTGGACGTCCTCCGCCTGGAACTGGGGGCTGATCGCCGACAGGACCACTCGGGTCGCGGTGACCTCGTCGAAGCGTTGGGCGATCTGGCCCGCCGCGGTCTGTCCCAGGCCCAGGGTCGCCACCAGCGCCGCGATGCCGACGACGGTGCCGATCATCGTCAAGACCAGACGGGCCGGTTTGGCGCTGATCCCGAAGAGCGCCTCGTCGAACAGGTCCCGTGGACCGAACCGCGACCGCATGACCGCAGGGATGGTGGCCTCGTCTGCCGCATGCCGCGGTAGCAACTCGCCCTCCGGCGGTCCCGTCATGCTGCGGACAGCTCGCCGTCGGTGATCCGCACCCGTCGCTGGGCCCGGGCACTGACCTGCTCGTCGTGGGTGATCACCGCAATGGTGATGCCGGCGGTGTGCAGGTCGTCGAACAGGTCCAGGACGCCGGCAGCGTTGGCCTGGTCGAGGTTGCCGGTGGGTTCGTCGGCCAACAGCAGGGACGGCCGACCGACCAGCGCCCGGGCCACCGCGACCCGCTGCCGCTCACCGCCGGACAGCTGCGCGGGAGCGAAATCGAGGCGGTGCCCGAGACCGACCCGCTCCAGGGCCTCCAGCGCCCGCGGTCGCCGATCCCGTCGAGGAACGTCCTGGTACACCATCGCGAGCATCACGTTGTCCACCACCGAGCGCGACGCGAGCAGGTGGAAGGCCTGGAAGACGAACCCGATCCGACCGCCCCGCATCCCGGCCCGGTCGCCCTCGGTCATCTTCGCGACGTCCACCCCGTCGAGCAGGTAGGTGCCCGAGGTCGGCCGATCCAGCAGTCCGAGGACGTGCAGCAGGGTCGACTTCCCCGACCCGGACGGTCCGATGATCGACAGGTACTCCCCCCGCTCGACGGCCAGATCGACCCCCTTGACGGCGAGCACCTCCGGCGGCCCGGGGAACGACCGGTGGACGTCGACCAGCTCCACGACCGGGGTCACCGTCGGATCTCCAGCCGGTCGGCCGTCATCGGCCGACCACCACCAGACTGCCGGCCGTCAGCGACGCCTCGCTGGGTTGCAGCGCAGCGCCGCCCGCGTCCAACGGACTGACCTCGACCTCGCCGCCGGTCGACAGGCCTATTTTCACCGGCTGGAAACGGGTCGTCCCGTCGCCGGCGAGGACCTCGACCCGCGGGGTGCCGCCGGCGTCGGAGAACAGGCCGGCCACCGGCACCACCAGCACCGCGCCCGAGGTACTGGCCACCGGGATGGTGACCTTCACGTTCGCCCCGCGCAGTGCCTGGGCCTGCTCGTTGGTCACGTTCTGCGGCTGCAGCACCACCGTGGACCCGCTGGCCGCCGTACCCCCGGACCCGCCACCGCCGGTGCCCGCGTTGGCGCCGTCCTGTGGCTTGTCGGCGGGTGCCGCAGCGGCCCCCACCTCGGTGACCACCGCCGTGATGACGGCGCCACCGGGAATCGCGAGCTGAGCGGTGAGCCCGACATTGATCAGCGTCGCCTCCTCCGCACTGACCGACGCACGCACCGCGAGGTCCGCCCCGGACACGCTGAGCACCGCACCGTCGACGGTCGAGCCCCGCGCCACCAGCACCTCGTCGACCCGGCGGGGCATCCCGGCCAACCAGACGACCTCCTGCGCCGGCAACGGCGTGGTCGCCGCGGCCCGGGCCGCACCGAGTTGGGTCTGCGCCTCGGCCGCACTCGCCTGCGCCGTGGTCAAGGCAGCCTGCTGGGTGGTGGTGTCCACCGTCAACGCCTCGTCGCGCTGGGCCTTGGCGATGTCCAGCTGCGCTTTCGCCGCCGCCACCGCCGACGCGTCCGGGGGACCCCCCTGGCTCGCCTTGTCCAGCGCCGTCTGGGCGCCGGCGACGGTCTGACGGGCCACTTCCAGCTGTGCCGAAAGGTCGGCGACCACGGCCGGTTCGCTGGCTACGGCCAACGCCTCGGTCAGTGCTGTGAACTGGGCGCTCGCAGTGTCCAAGACCTTGGAAAACCGGTCGACCGCGGCCTGGTCCGGGGCCGAGGCGGTGCGACGCGCCGTGTCGTAGCCGGCCTGGGCGGCGTCGATGGCGGACTGCAGCGTCAACCGTTCGGACTGGGCCGGCCCGGCCTGCGCGGCGTCCAACGCCTTCTGCGCATCCACGACACCCTGGTCAGCGGCATCGGCCCCCGCCTGGGCGGCGGTCAACGCTGCCGTCACCTCGGCAGCGGGCTGCGGCGCTGGGTACCCCAACTTCTGGTAGAGCGCCGCCACCGCGGTTCCGGTGGCTGCGTCATAGGCCTTGTCCTGCGGACCGGGATCGAAGCCGAGCCCCGCCAGGGTCGCTTCCAGCTGCTCCACGTCGGGGCCGGTACTGCCGGCCGCCAGGCTGCGGTAGGTCGGAAGGTCCCCGGACAGCGCCAGGACGGGCCGGCCGGTCACCTCCAGCAGGACCGTGCCGCTCTCCACGACCGACCCCACCTCCGGGACCCGCCCGGTGACGATCGAGGCTCCGTTCGTGGTCCCCCCCGACTCCAGCTTCACCTGCACCGATCCGCTGAATCCGATGTCTCCACGGGTCACGATGTCGGCGTCGAGCTTCTTGGACTCCACCGCCACCGTGATCGGCCCGGCCGCCGGCGCGGCCGTCCGGGACGCGGCGTCCTCGGGCGAGATCACCAACCGGGCGGCCAGGAACCCGCCGGCCGCCATCACCACCGCGACCCCGGCGACGATCAGGATGCTGCGTCGGCTGCTACGCCCTGACGCCATCAGCCCCCGCTGTTCATCAGGTCGCGGTACTGCTCGAGCTCCGAGCGATGCTCGTCCACGAACTTCTTCTCCAGCTCGATCCGGACCGCGTCACTGACCGTGTTGTACTTCGAGGAGTCCTTGCAGTCCCAGTCGGCCAGTGCCAGCGCGATCTCGTACTCCTTGAAGGCGGCGACCTTGTCCGCCGCCGGGGCACTGGGAGACGTCGTCGAAGCGGTGGCTGCGACGGAGGTGACCGCGACACCGCCGCCGTCGATGGGCATGCCGGTGCCCCAGCCGTTGAGTTCGGACCACTTGTCGTTGACCTGCTGGCTCGCCGACCAGACATCGGTGAGGTCGGTGTGACCGGCCGCCGACATGCAGTCGGTCCAGGCCGTCGCGGCGGCCTTCACCCCGGGGTCGCTCTCGATGTCGTTGTACATCGTGTTGTAGGCATCCCACATGGTCTGGAACTGGGCCTGCGTGTCGGGACTGTTGACGCCACCGTTCATGTCGCCGTAGACCTCGGCCTGCGACTGTCCCCAGCAACCCTGGTCCGCCATCGCCGGGATCGACATGCCACCCGGGTCGACGGTGTCCGCCGGGATGGACACCGGCTCCGTCGCCGGCGCCGGTTCCGCGCCGGGCACCGCATCGGTGGACGCTGCATCGGTCGACACAGCTTCGGTGGACAGGGCCGGGCTGGACAGGGCCGGGCTGGACAGGGCCGAGCTGGACAGGGCCGAGCTGGACAGGGCCGAGCTGGACACCGCGCCGGCTGATACCGCGCCGGCTGGGTCCGCGCCCATGCTCGCCATGCTGCCGCCGTACAACGCCTCGGAGTACGCCTGTTGCTCACCGGGCGACATCGCCTCCACGATCGCCTGATTGGGATCCACCGCCGCCGATGAGCTGGTCGACACCCCTGAGTCCATCGTCGAGATGCCGTAGCCGTACTTCGCCGCCCAGTCGCGACTTCCCCAGTCCGTCGACTGCGGCGAGGTGGCGGTCTCGATCGGATACACGAACGGGATGTAGTCGAAGCCCTGGTCGGTCATGCAGGTGGTGATCAACTCCTGCACCCGCTTTTCCTGGGCCGCGTACGCCTCGGGGGTGTCGGATCCACCGCTGCTGGACGGGCTCAGGAACTCCTCCAGCGGACTGAACCGCGACGTCGACGTCGACGTCCCGCCGGTACCGCCGGTGCTTCCCGAGGTATCCGTGTCCGATGACCCGCAGGCCGCCAGCAGCAACAGGCCGGCCGCACTCATGGCGACGACGGGCCGCGACCGGGCCACGACCCCCGAACGAACAATGACCATTGGCCCCGCACCCTTCGAGCGTCAGCACGACTCCTGCGGCCCCTGGAGCCGTCCCCCCGCTTGTGTGGCGAGCGAGCCCGATCTTGCACCATGGCGACGGTCGCAGCGTATCCGGGCGGACGTGCTGTCAGCTCATCCAGTCGTCGAAACGACGTCCGGAGATCTGCTCGTAGGCCTGCACGTACCGCTCCCGGGTCACCCGGGCGATTTCGTCGGGCAGCGGCGGCGGCGGGGCGTCGGCGGTACGGTCCCAACCGGAGTCGGTTGAGGTCAGCCAGTCCCGCACGTACTGCTTGTCGAAAGACGGCTGGACCCGGCCCTCCCGGTAGCGGTCCGCGGGCCAGAACCGGGACGAGTCCGGAGTCAGCACCTCGTCGCCGAGCACGAGAGTGCCGTTGCGGTGGCCGAACTCGAATTTGGTGTCGGCCAGGACGATGCCGCGGCCGGCGGCATGCTCGGCGGCGGCACCGTAGATCCGCAGGGTGACGGTCCGGAGCTCGTCGGCGAGGTCGGTCCCGACCTCGCCGACGACGACGTCGAAGCTGACGTTCTCGTCGTGATCGCCGAGGTCGGCTTTGGTCGCCGGGGTGAAGATCGGCGCGGGCAGCCGCGACGATTCGACGAGGCCGGCGGGCAGCTCGACGCCGCAGACACCGCCGGTACGCCGATAGTCGGTAAGGCCGGACCCGGTCAGATAGCCGCGGGCAACACACTCGACGGGCACCATCTCAAGCCGCCGGACCAGCATCGCGCGGCCACGGACGTCGGCCGGGATGCGCGGGTCGTCGACCGACACGACGTGGTGGTCGATCATCGGCGCGAGCAGCTCGAACCAGAACATGCTCATCGCGGTGAGGATGCGGCCCTTGTCCACGATCGGGGTCGGCAGCACGTGGTCGTAGGCGCTGATCCGGTCGCTGGCCACCATGAGCAGCAGCTCGTCGTCCACCGCGTAGAGGTCGCGGACCTTCCCGGACGCGATACGGACGAGGTCTTCGACGCTGCTCACAGCGGACAACTTTAGGGCACCGCATGGTCGCTGCGGTCAGCCGTGGGCGGTGACCGGCCGGCTGACGGGCGACCGCCGGCCCGATCTGCTCGGCCCGCCCGGACCGCCGCTTTCACCGGCACCCGGTAGCTGTCGTCCCGGGAAGCGCACGGGGCGCTCCTGCGCGACAATCGGCGCGGCGGACGACGCGACGCGACCGGAGTGACCATGACGGCAGTGCACACCCATACCCTTCACGTACCCGGAGCGACCCTGACCTTCGACGTCCACGGCGACCTCGCGGCCGGCGACCCGCCGCTGATGATGTTCGGCTCCCCGATGGACGCCCGCGGCTTCACCACCCTGGCGGGCCTTTTCGCCGACCGGCCGGTCCTCACCTACGACCCGCGGGGATCGGGCCGGAGCAAACGCACCGACCCGGGCACCCAATCCACGCCCGCAGACCACGCGGACGACCTGCACCGGATCATCGACGCCCTCGGAGCGGGACCGGTGGACGTCTTCGCCACCAGCGGGGGCGCGATCAACGCGCTGGCCCTGGTCGCCGCGCACCCCGGGCAGGTCCGCACCCTGGTGGGGCACGAGCCGCCGTTGGTGGAGATCCTCCCCGATCGTGAGCAGGCGCTGGCCGCGATGGCCGACGTCGACGCCACCTACCAGGCCCGGGGGATGGGGCCGGCGATGGCCAAGTTCATCGTGCTCACCCAGTGGGCCGGGCCGTTCCCGGGCGACGTGTCGCACGCTCCCGAACCCGACCCGGCGATCTTCGGGTTGCCGACCACCGATGACGGCTCCCGTGACGACGTCCTTCTCGGCCAGAACCTGCTGACCAGCTGCAGCTACCGGCCCGACCTGGCGGCCCTGCGCGCCGCGTCGACCAGGATCGTGGTCGCGGTCGGGGTCGAGAGCGGTGAGCAGCTGGCTGCCCGGGCGGCCCGCGTGCTGGCGGCGGAGCTGGGCATCAGCGCCACCGTCTTCCCCAGTCACCACGGCGGTTTCATGGGCCCTGAGTTCGGTCACCCCGGCGATCCGGAAGGCTTCGCCGCGGCGCTGCGCGCGGCCCTGATCTGACGACCGTCGTTCCGGGCGGGGCCCCGGCGCCTCAGTCCAGCCCACGCCGTCGCAGCAACGGCCCGATCTCCGGGTCCCGACCGAGTACTTCACGTACCGTCCCCATCGCGTCCCGCGCGCCACCGGCGCTGAGCAGCGCCGCCCGGAAGCGATCGCCGTTGGCCCGCTGCAGCCCGCCGTGGGCCCGGAACCACTCGACCGTGTCGGCGTCGAGCACCTCGGCCCAGATGTAGAAGTAATACCCGGCGGCATAGCCGGAGTTGAAGATGTGCTGGAAGTAGGTGGTCCGGTAACGGGGCGGCACCAGGTCCATCGCCACCCCGGCGGCTTCCAAGGCTGCACGCTCGAACGCGGCGGCGTCGGCGATGACGGTGGCCGGCCCGATTCGGTGCCACGCCTGGTCGAGCAGGGTGGCAGCCAGGTATTCGACGGTCGCGAAGCCCTGCCCCCACAGCTCGGCGGCCTCGATCTGCCCGACCACCGACGCCGGCAGCGGCTCACCGGTCTCGTGATGGACGCCGTACCCGGCGAGGATCTCCGGCCACCACTGCCACATCTCGTTCACCTGCGACGGGAACTCGACGAAGTCGCCGGGCACGCTGGTTCCGGAGAAACGTGGGTACCGGACGGCGGAGAACAGCCCGTGCAGCGCGTGGCCGAACTCGTGGAACATCGTGCGCACCTCCTCCGGGGTGAGCAGTGCCTGCTCGCCCGGCGCGGGCTTGGTGATATTGAGCGTGTTGGTGACGATCGGCCGCTGATCGAGCAATGTGCTCTGGTCGACGAAGGTGTTCATCCACGCACCACCGCGCTTCTCCGGGCGGGCGTAGGGGTCGAGCAGGAACAGCCCGAGGGCGCTCTCGTCGGCGTCGCGGACCTCGAAGACCCGGACGTCCGGGTGGTACCCGGCCAGGTCGTCGCGATCGACGAACGTCAGTCCGTAGAGCGTCGACGCGGCCCGGAACACCCCGTCCCGTAGCACCCGGTCGAACTCCAGATACGGGCGGAGGGCGGCGGTGTCCAGCGCGTACCGCTGCGTCCGGACCTTCTCGGCGTAGTAGGCCCAGTCCCAGGGCTGGAGGTCGGACACCCCGTCGGCGGCGGCGGCCGCGGCCAACAGGTCGGCCTCCCTGCGGGCATTGGCCATCGCGGCCGGCACCAGCTGGGCGAGCAGACCGTCGACCGCAGCGGCCGACCCGGCGGTGGCGTCGGCGGTGACGTAGCCGGCGTGATCGGCGTACCCGAGCAGGGCCGCACGCTCGGCCCGCAACAGCGCGATCCGGACGGCGATCGGGCCGTTGTCGTAGGGTGCGGCCGATGCGCGCTCCACCGACGCGGTGTGCAACCGTTCGCGCAGCGGCCGGTGGGTCAGTCGGGCGATCACCGGTTGGCGGGTGGGCAGCGCGAGCGCGAGCTGGTGACGCCCCGGGTGGCCGGCCGCAGTGGCCCGCTCGGCGGCGGCGGCGATGTCCTCCCGGGTGAGCCCGTCGAGCTCCGCGGCGGTGTCCACCAGGACCGCGGCCGCCTCGGTGGCGGCGAGCAGGTTCTGACCGAAGGTTGTTCCCAAGACTGAGATCTCACGGTTCACCTCCTGCAACCGAACCGCGTCGGCGGCGTCCAACCGGGCTCCGGCCCGGACGAGGTCGAGGTGGTGCCGCTCGACCAGACGCCGCGACTCCGGGTCGAGGAGGTCCAGTGCGGCACTGTCGGCGTGCACCGCGTCGATCCGGGCGAACAGGCCGGGATCCAGTGACAACGAATCCCGGTGGGCGGTCAGCCGGGGGGCGATGTCGGCCTCGATGGCGCGATATTCCGGAGTCGCGTGCGCGGCGGCGAGATTGAAGAACAACGCCGACGTGCGATGAAGCAGCTGACCGGACCGCTCGTAGGCCACCACCGTGTTGGTGAACGTGGCGGGCTCGGAAGTGTTGACGATGGCGGCGATCTCGTCGAGCTGAGCGGCCATCCCGGCGTCGAAACCGGCTCGGACGTCGTCCGGCGAGATCAGCGCGAACGGCGGCAGCTCGAACGGCAACGGAGACGGCGCGGACAGTGGATCGTCGCTCGGACGGTGGGCGTGCTCGGCGGTGTGCATCAGGTTCCTCCCCGGTCGTCCGGGCACGCTACCCCGCGCTGGGCGACGACTCAGGGTCGTCGACCCCCCGCCGCGGAATCCCGGTCTTCAGAGGATGGCGCCGGGAGCGTAGGCGGCCGCCGCCGGGTGTTTCGCGGCGATCGCATCGACCGCGGCGACCAGCGCCTGGATCTGGCGGGACGCGTCCCCGGTGAACGACAGCCGGTCGGCCAGCAGCGCGTCGAGGTCGGCGCGGTCCATCGGCAACCGGTCGTCCGCGGCCAACCGGTCGAGCAGGTCGTTCT
>JBDSLP010000174.1:0-5931 GCA_039916325.1 Nakamurella sp.
CACAGAATACGGCAAGACGGTCATCCGCGAGGCTCGCCTGCGTGTGGGTGAATTGAATTCGTGCTCCTTCGCCCAGATCACGAACGACGACTTCGACGAATTCGGGCGCAAACTCGAATTGCTGAACCGAGAATTGTGGGCGGTCCTTGTCCGGTACGCCGACGAGGCCGACCAGCGTGGCCTGGCCGCCACCCGGTCGTGTTCGTCCACCAAGGTCATGCTGCAGCAGTCGCTGATGATCTCGATGGCCGAAGCCGGGCTGCGGGTGCGGGCCGCCAGGGCGACCCAGCCGCAGGATCTTCCCTCCGGGGACGAGGCCCCGCCGCTGATGCCGGTACTGGCCACGGCGGTCGGCACCGGGTCGATCGACCCGGTTCAGGTGAGCATCACGATGGCCACGATGAAGCGGCTACCGCCGAACCTCCCACCCGACATCCGTGCCGAGGCAGAGAACTTCCTGGTGCGCAACGCGGCAATCGTCGACCCGGACCAGTTCCGGACGATAGCTCGCTATCTGGAAGGCGCGATCGACCCTGACGGGACGTTCGACGATCGCGACCCGTCGTCCAAGGTCGAATTCCTTATCGGAACCCGTTGCACCGCCACCGGTCTCACGTCGGTGAGCGGAAAGCTGGACGACGTCGGGATCGCCACCCTGCGCACGGCGATCGACGGGCTGTCCGCGCCCCGGCGCGAATGGGACGGGGTCCGCGACGACCGGCCCGCTCCGGTCCGCCGCGCGCATGCGCTGGTCGAGGCGTTGACGTCGGCCATCTCTCACGGGGACCTGCCCGATCAGGGCGGCGGGCGTCCGCACATCACGGTCACGCTCGACTGGGACATCCTCCGTGAGCGGGCCGGGGTGGCCATCCTGGACGACGGCACCACCCTCTCCGCTTCGGACGCCCGTCGACTGCTGTGCGACGCGCAGATCATTCCCGCCGTTCTCGGCGGTGACGGTCAGGTCCTCGACCTGGGTCGGACGGCACGCACCTTCAACCGGGTCACCCGTCGAGCCATCGTCCTTCGCGACAGGGGTTGTGCCTTCCCCGGTTGCAGCCGACCGCCCGCCTGGTGCGATGCCCACCATGTCGAATGGTGGGCCAGGGATCTCGGCGTCACGAGCTACGGCAACGGCGTTCTGCTCTGCCAATTCCATCACTCGACGATCCACCGATCCGACTGGCGGATCGTGTTCGCCACCGACGGGGTTCCCGAGTTCATCCCACCCCGATGGATCGACCCGCAGCAACGGCCACGGCGCAACACGGTGCACCACCTCGGAGTTACTGCGTGACACCACGTCCCGAGGTCCATTCCGAGGTCGCACCCACCTACCGCGCCGACCGGGGAAACGACCTACCTCGACGTTCGATGCCGTCTGGATGCGGTTGTCGATCCGGTCCATTCGCGGCGGCCGTAGGACCGCGGATCCCACGACGCCAGCCGGGCCTCGACGTCGGGATCGACCGGTCCCAGATACCTGGCCAGTTGCAACAGCTGTCGAGCCGTGCGTGGGTCCTTGGGGGCCAAGGTGGTGGCCAGTCCGGTCAACAGCTGTGCGTAGTACGGCGGGATCGCGCCCCGAGCGAGGGTTTCGATGATCGTGTCCAGCACCTGCTCGTTCTCCGGAGACATCTCCGCGACGCCAGCCCCGCCGGCCCGGCCCACTGCCGACGGGCGCTCGGCGAACAGCGCGTCACGGTCGGGAAAGTACTCCTGCCGCACCGCCTCGTTGCTGTCCCGGAAGTCGTCCCGCACGGCCCGCCGGGTGTCCTCGTCCAGGGTGGCGCCGGGACCGGTGGTGCCGCGGACGACCAGTTCGGTCAGGGCCACGTTCGCCGGGTCGTACCCGACGCCGTCGATGAACCGGGGCACATGCCGGTTCACCGCGTTCAGCAGGCTCTGACCGAACTGCCCCACCGATTCGTTCAACGGCCGCACCCCCGTGTCCAGGGTGCCGATCAGGGCCGGATCGAGCACGCTGAGGAAGTCATCGACCAGGTCACCGTTGACGAACTCGGCCGGATCGAACAGCCGGACGATCATGTCCGCCCGGCCGAAGACGCGCGACCATCGGCCGAGGAATTCCTGATAGTTGTAATAGCTGCTCTCCGGGGTGCAGTACTCCCGCACGAAGAGCGGGAGTCGGCCCACCCCGCCCGTCGTCAGATGCGTGGAGAAGGCCGAGACCGCGGTACTGGCCTGCTCCCTCAAGTACGCCAGGATCGTGATCCGCTCGAAATGCGGGGTGAGCAGGCTCTGCAGGTTGCCGACCTCGTCGTCGTGCAGTAGCCGGGAATGGAAGTGCTCACTGGAGATCAGCACCGTATGGACCCACCCGGGCAGCTGCGCGATCTCCTCGTCGAACCGGGTCCGGATGTGGTGCTGGAAAGCGATCTTGTCCTCGACGTTGTCCACCAGCTGGGCCCGACAATGGTCGTCGATGCGCCGCTGCCGCAGGCAGTACACCGGAAGATTGCGGTTGTTGTGAGTCCCCGGGGACTGGACGAAGTAGAAACCGGCGGCCATCAGCCGCTCCCGGTTGCGGTGCAGCATGGCCTGCAGGGTCGTGGTCCCCGTCTTTTCCGTCCCGATGTGCACGACGACGTCCATCGATACCGCCATCCCTCGTCCATCCGGCCGCCGGCTCACCGTACCCCGCCCGGCGGGAGCTGCCCGGCCCCCGCGGGCGCCCGATCGGGCACCGAAGTCTGCCCCGCTCGGCGTCCGTGCGCACATCCGCGCGTATCCCGAAACAGCGGAAGCTCACTGCTATCTCAGATGTCCCAACAAGGAGGCAGCATGCCGACCTACCTCTCTCCCGGTGTGTACGTCGAGGAGATCGACTCCGGTGCCCGGCCGATCGAGGGGGTGGGGACCGCGGTTGCGGCCTTCATCGGGCTCGCCGAGGACGGCCCGTTCAACGCACCGACCCTGGTGCCCAACTGGACCGAGTTCGCCCGCAACTTCGGTGGGTTCGTCGAAGGCTCCTATCTCGCCCAATCCGTCTACGCCTACTTCCAGAACGGCGGCGGCAACTGCTATGTCGTGCGCATCGGGCAGGACCGGACCGCCGGCAACGGTGGGCGCAACCAGCTGACCAACGGTCCGCAGGCCATGCTGGGCACCTACCGGGTGGTCGCGCTGGACGCCGCCACGGCCGACGGGACGCTGACCGTCGACGTCTACGGGGTGGAAGGCGACGCTCCGGACGGCAGCTTCAAGCTGACCGTGCGGCGCGGCGATCAGGTCGTGGAGGAGTACGACCGGCTCAACACGGGACGCGGCAAGGCCAACGTGGCCACCGCGGTCAACGCGACGTCGACGGTCATCCGTGTCGAGGACACCGTCAGCTCCGCCAACTCGGAGGCGCCAGCGGTCGGCTCCAGCGTCACGCTGCTCGCGCCACCACCGCCGGCGGCAGTTCCCTCGTCGCGGCTGACCACCGACGACTACGTCGGTGACGTGGCCGAGCGCACCGGCTTCTCCGGATTGGAGACCGTCGACGAGGTCACCATGGTTTGCGTCCCGGACCTGATGAGCGCCTACCAGCAGGGTGCGATCGATCAGGAGACGGTCAAGGCCGTCCAGCTCGCGATGATCGCGCACTGCGAGTTGATGGGCAATCGCATCGCCATCCTCGACCCGCCCCCCGGACTCAACGCCCAGCAGATCAAAGAATGGCGGGTCGACAAGGCCGGCTACGACTCGAAGTTCGCCGCCATGTACTGGCCGTGGCCCAAGGCCGCCGACCCGGCCACCGGTACCTTCACCTTCATGCCGCCGTCGGGCTTCGTGGCCGGAATCTGGGGTCGCAACGACGACACCCGCGGGGTGCACAAAGCCCCCGCCAACGAAGTGGTCCGCGGGGCGATCTCCCTGGAACTGCAGATCACCAAGAACGAACACGACCTGCTGAACCCGGTGGGTATCAACTGCCTGCGGACCTTCCCCGGTCGAGGCATCCGGGTCTGGGGTGCTCGCACGCTGTCCTCGGATCCGGCCTGGCGCTACCTCAACGTGCGTCGCCTGTTCAACTACCTCGAGGAATCCATCCTCAACGGCACCAACTGGGTGGTGTTCGAACCCAACGACGATGCGTTGTGGGCCAAGATCCGCCGCACGATCAGCGCCTTCCTGGTCAACGAATGGCGCAAGGGCGCACTGTTCGGGCTCACTCCGGACGAGGCGTTCTTCGTGAAGTGCGACCGCGAGACCAACCCGGCCGAGGGCATCGACGCCGGGCAGGTCGTCTGCCAGATCGGGGTCGCCCCGGTCAAACCCGCTGAGTTCGTGATCTTCCAGCTCTCGCAGTTCTCCGGCGGCACCAGCCTCGTCGGCGAGTAGTCCGCGAGTAGTCCGCGCGTAGTTCGTCGTCGGTTCCACTTTCGCCGGCTCGGCGTCCCTTCCAGAAAGGCAGCACACCATGGCTTTGCCAGATCTCGACGGCTCGGTCGGCCATTCCTTCGGTTTGGAGATCGACGGAGTTCAGATCAAGTCCATCACCGAGGTCTCCGGCCTCAAGATGGAGCAGGACGTCATCGAACTGAAGCAGAACGGCCCGGACGGGAAGTACGTCATCAAGAAGCTCCCCGGCCGCTGGAAGGCCGGTGAGGTCACCCTGAGCCGGGCCCTCACCAGCGACCAGAGCTTCGAGAAGTGGGTCAAGGACTCGCAATTCGGCAAGATGGCCGACGTCCGCAAGGGCGGCGCCATCGTGGTCTACGACTACGAGGGCTCACCGGTGAAGCGCTACAAGCTGACCAACGCCTGGCCCAAGAGCCTGGAGATCGGCGCCCTCAAGGCCGGCGACACCAGCGTGCTGACCGAGAAGCTCGTCATCACTTACGAACGCCTCGAAGTCGAATGATGCGGCGCGGCGGTGCGCTGCTGACTCCGGCCGATGCGGCAGTGACCGACGAGTCGGCCCAGGCGACGTCCCACGATCCGAAACAGGGGCTCCGGACGGAGTTCCCGTTCGTCCTACCGCGCGGTTACGTCGACGGTGGCGGCACCGTGCACCGGGACGGCGTGATGCGGCTCGCCACGGCAAGGGACGAACTCGTGCCCCTGCGCGACGACCGGGTACGGGAGAATCCGCCCTATCTCACGGTGGTGCTCCTGGCCCGGGTCATCACCCGGATCGGGACGGTGGACGACATCCACGCCGGCATCGTCGAGAACCTGTTCGCGGCCGATCTCGCTTTTCTTCAGGACCTCTACCGGCGGGTCAACCAGGAGGGCCACACCAGGACCGACGTGGGTTGCCCGAGCTGTCACCACCAATTCAGCATCGACGTCGGAGGTGGGCGCCTGGGGGAATAGTGACGTACGCGGCCGACCGACTGTACGAAGAGGTCGCGTACATCGCGTACCACTTCCATTGGCCGCTGGACGATCTGCTGGATCTGGAGCATCCGGAGCGGCAGCGGTTCGCCGAGGAAATCGGACGGATCAACACCCGGATCGAACGAGGGAGGTGAGCGGTGAGGTGGTGGAAGCCGGCGACGGGCGACCAGGCGCCGTACCCCTCGAACGTGCCGACAGCCGTTCCGGCCACTGCTTCTTTGCCGGATCGGGGGCAGCGTTCGGAGTGGCGACAGCTCGGACCGGCCCCGCTGATCATCCAGCGGATGGCACCGATCGCGCCGCTCGATCCGTTTGTCGTATCGCTGGCGACCTCGCACAACCCGAGCTTCCTGGCGTCACTCGGGCATCTCGTCAACCCCACCGGCCCCCACGGTGAGGTGACCGGGCTGGCCGCCTCCGGGACACCACGGACGGTGCACACCGGGCCGGAGCTGGCGGTCGCAGCGAAGCCGACCACGATGCAGCGGGTAGCGCAGCGGATCGCCGCCGCGCCGCGAATGCTGTTCGGTCAGACCCTTTCTGCCCAGGGGGAGCGGCCGCGCTCGGACGAGGAGCACA
>JBDSLP010000175.1:0-4810 GCA_039916325.1 Nakamurella sp.
CCGAGGTAGGTGAACATCAGGTCGGCGTGTACCTGGGCGAGGACGCGGACCGGGATGTCCAACCGGGGCGTCTGCGCATCGCCCGCGTGCGGGCCGGCGGCGGTGACCAGCGTGCCCGCCACGCAGAGCGCGAGCAGGACACCGCAGGTCGCCCAGGCCAGCAGACCGAGCGGTCGCGGAACCGTCGGGGTCGGCCTCCCGTCCCCCTCGCCGAGCCTCTGGTGCACCCAGACCGCCACCGAGAGCAGCCCCAGCGAGATCAGCATGTGCGGGGCGACCGTCCACCAGGCCAGCCCGAACAGCACCGTCATCCCGCCCCATACCGCCTGGAAGAGCACCAGGGCCGGCAGTGCGGCCGCCAGCCACACCAGCGAACGGCGCCGCGGACGGGCCCGCCAGATCAGCAGGAACGTACCCAGCGAGGCGATCAGCACGACGCCGGTCAACGTGCGGTTGCCGAACTCGATGAGCTGGTGGAACGTCGAGTTCTGCTCGCGGATGACCGGCACCACCGAACCGGGCTGACACTCCGGCCAGGTCGGGCAGCCCAGGCCGGATCCGGTCACCCGGACCACCGCGCCGGTCACCGCGATGGCGCCGTTGGTGATGACGGCAGCGAGCGCGAAACCGCGTTGTAGCCGCTGGGTCGGTCGCCAGCCGCCGAACCCGGTCATCCGGGGGAGGACGGGGGCGTCTCTCACTGCCATGCGGTTCTCAGTGCCTTCCGTGGGCCGGGTGGGTGTGGCGTGACGCGGGCAGCCCCGGGACCAGCCCGTCGATCACTGCCACTTGAACCACTGTAAGGTCGCCGCCCACCCGGCCACCCCCCACGCGAGCAGGACCAGCAGTGATGCTGCCGACGGTGCGGTCCCGGCGGTGAGAACGGCGTGCAGCGCGGACGACAGGGCGCCGGCCGGGGTCGCCGCACCCAGGGTCGCAAGCCAGCCGGGGGCACTGGTCAGGGGGGCGACGACACCGCCCAGGGCGATCTGGACGATCCACAGCAGGTTGGCCAGGGCCAGCACCAGCTCGGCCTTCAACAGTCCACCGAGGAGCAGACCCAGGCCGGTGAAGACGGCCGCGCCGAGTCCGATGATCGGCAGGGCGAGCAGCGTGACACCTGTCGGCCGCCACCCCAACAGCACCGCGATCACGCCCAGGACCACGACCTGCCCGGCGACGACGCAGCCGACCGCAGCGGACTTCCCGGCCAGCAGGGCGCGCCGGGGCACTCCGGCACCGATCAGCCGTTTGGTCACCGCGTACCGGCGGTCGAAGGCGGTCGAGATGGCGAGCGAGGTGAAGCCGGTCGACAGCACGGCCAGCACGACGACACCGGCGAACACCGTCGCCACCCGGGGCTCCGGGAGCGCGATCAGCGTGATGATGCTCAGTCCGATCAGGGCGGCGATCGGGATGACCAGGGCGAGCAGCAGTTGCTCACCGTTGCGGATCAACAGGCGGAGCTCGAAGGAGGTCTGGGCCCGCAGCATCCGGCCGACGGGAGCTGGGCCGGGTCGGGGCGTGAAGGTCCCCGGGCGGAGGTCGGTCATGACCGGACCTGCCGTCCGGTGGCGGCCAGGTAGACGTCCTCGAGGCCGCGACGGCCGATCGCCAGGTCGGTGGCCAGGATCCCGGACTGGGCGCACCAGGCCGTCACGGTGGCCATCATCGCGGGGGTGATCGGGCCGTCGATGCGGTAGCGGCCCGGCCGGGGCTCGCCGAGCAGGTAGCCGTCCGGCAGCGCGTCACCGAGCCTGGTCAGGTCGAGTCCGCCGGTGGCGGCGAAGGTCAGGTGTTCGTCACCGGCCACCAGGTCGGCGACGGTCCCCTGGGCCACGACAGCCCCGGCGTCGACGATGACGACCTGGTCGGCCAGCATCTCGGCCTCGTCCAGCAGATGGGTGGTCAGCAACACGGACACACCGTCAGCGCGGGCGGTCCGCAGCAGATTCCAGACCAGGTGCCGCGCCTGCGGGTCCAGGCCGGCCGTCGGTTCGTCCAGGAACAGCAGCTCCGGCCGTCCGACCAGCGCCATCGCCAGATTGAGTCGCTGGGCCTGCCCGCCGGACAGGCGCCGGACCGGGGTGCGCGCCACCGAGGTCAGCCCCAGCACGTCCAGCAGCCAGTCGGGGTCGTGCGGGTCGGCGGCGCAGGCGGCCACCAGTCGGAGCATCTCGCCCGTGCGCGCCGAGAGGTGGGCCCCCGCGGTCTGCAGCATGACGCCGATCCGGGGCCGCAGCGTTGCCGCGTCCGACCAGGGATCCAGACCCAGCACCCGGACGGTGCCTGCGTCGGGGCGGGCGAAACCTTCGCAGATCTCGACCGTCGTGGTCTTGCCGGCGCCGTTCGGACCCAGCAGGGCCAGCACCGTGCCGGCCTCGACCGTGAGGTCCAACCCGTCGACGGCCGTGAGTGGGCCGTACCGACGGACCAGCCCACGCACCTGCACTGCCGCTGTCATATGTCGTGTCCTCGTGAAGGGGTGTTCGTGCCGGTGGGGTCGTGGTGGCGGGGTGGCGCAGGAACCTCGGCGGGCAGTGGGGACGACGTGTCGGGCGCCGGGGGAGCAGATCGCCGGCCCGCGGAGCTCGGGTGTCGCCGCCGGGCCAGCTTCGTCGACGCCAGCACCCACCGGTCCCACTCGCTGATCGGGACGAGTCCCTTGCGGCGCAACAGGTACCAGGCCCCGGCGGCCACCAGTGCCGCCGCCAGTGCCGCCTGCGCGATGATCAGCGGCCGGATGACCGAACCGCTGGGCATGATCATCACCGACAGCGCCACCGTGATCGCCACCGTGACGTTGCGGTAGCGGGCGACCGCGGTGGAGGCGGCCAACGGCAGGGCCGCCCACAGCAGGTACCAGGGCTGCACCACCGGCGACAGGATCACGAACAGCCCGATCGCGACCCCGAGACCGAGGATCGGATCAAAACCGTGCCGCCAGCACCGCCACCAGACGTACCCCGCCAGAACGGTACCCACGATCGTGCCCAACGGGTGCATGACGTCGAGCACGCCCCCGGTCTGGTCACCCAGCCCGAGCAGGGTGCCGATCGCTCCGGTCACCACGCTCACCGCGGTGGTGGCCGACAGAAAGGACCGGACCAGCCCCGGGGTGTTCAACGCAGCCAGCCAGCCGACGCCGACCCCGGCCAGCAGGGTGAGCACCGCGAAGGTGCCGACGAAGACGGTGCCGACCCGCAGACCCCAACGCCAGAGATCGCGCCACGTCCCGCCGGCCCGCAGCGCCAGCGCCACCACCAGGAACGCCAGGGCCAGCCCGGCCGTGGCCTTCACGCCGACGGCCCCGGTCAGCAGCACGGTGCCCAGGATCACCGAGCGATCCAGCGCGATGACCAGCCCGGCCATCATCATGCCGATCATCAGGGCCTCGTTGTGCCCGCCCGCGACGAGGTGGAACAGCACCAGCGGGTTCAGGGCCCCGAGCCACAGCGCCGAGATGGGGTCCAACCGCAGCCGGCGCGCGAGCCGGGGGACCGCCCACACGATCAGGGCGACCCCCACCAGCTCGACCAGCCGCTGTAGCAGCACCGCGACGATGACGTGTGAGCCGGTGACCCCGACGATCGCCCGGGTGATGAGGAGGAACGCCGGCCCGTACGGGGTGGGGGTGCGCTGCCACCTCGCGTCGACCTGATGAGCGAACGCGTCTCCGTCACCGAGGACGTCCAGCGGGCCGCTGTCGTACGGGTTGAACCCGAGCTGCATCATCTTGCCGACGGCGAGGTAGGCGTAGACGTCCCGGGAGAACAGCGGCGGGGTCAGCAGGAACGGCACGGCCCACATCGCCAGCGTATGGGTCAGCTGGGAGCGGGTCAGGCGCCGGACCCGACCGGGGGTGGTGAGCCGCCCGAGCAGGAACCAGGCCACCACGACCAGGCCGATGCCGGCGTAGGAGACGGCCAGTGACGCCGGCCCGATCCGGGACAGCAGGCCGATGATGCGCAGCCCGTCGACCGGATTGGGGATCGGGTTGGCCGCGCCGTAGGAGGACACCGAGCCGGCGGCGATGAGCAGGGCACCGGTGGTGCCGAGCCGCCGCAGGACCCGCAGTTGACGCAGTTCAGGATCGTCCAGCCGGGTCGCATCCGGTTCGGACGAACCCCGGGTGTCGCGGCCGGGGACCACCGCGGCGATGGACCCGGGGGCCGGTCCGGTGCGCTCGGCGTCGGGGCCGGCGGCGGCCTCGGCGCCCTGGGTGCTCACAGGCTGCAGTCTATGGTCGCGGCGGGACCGGGCCGCCGGGCGGCGACGTCGCCACGGACCTCGACCGACATCGACGACCCCGTCGAAGGCGTCACCACGAGGACAGCGGCGCCGCCCCGCCGGCGTCCCGGGTGTCGTACGGAACACCCGCCAGGGGGAGGTGCCTTTGAAGTCCCCGCGGAAATACGTCACACTGGTGTTGTGAATATCGCTGAGACGACCCGCGACCGTGCCCTGGGCACCCGCGACGCCGTCGTGCAGCTCGTCCTCTCCCAGGGGCCGGTGACCGCGGCGGAGCTCGCCGCCACCCTGCATCTGTCGGTCGCCGGGGTCCGTCGGCACCTGGATGCGCTGGAGCAGGAGGGGGACATCACCTCCCGGCTGCAGCCGACGTTCACCCCCCGAGGTAGGGGTCGGCCGGCGCGGGTCTATCTGCTCACCGAGAGTGGCCGGGCCCGGTTGCCTCACGCCTACGACGATCTCGCGGTACAGGCGCTGGAGTTCCTCGCCGAGCAGGGCGGTGCGGAAGCCGTGTCGGAGTTCGCGCGTCGCCGCGCGGAGCTGATCGTGCGGGGTCACC
>JBDSLP010000176.1:0-3289 GCA_039916325.1 Nakamurella sp.
GTCCCGACGGACCTTCGATGGACTTCTACCACCGGCTGCTGGACGCGGTGACGGGGGCCGGACTGCGGCCGGTGGTGACCCTGACCCACTACGACATGCCGCTGGTGGTGATGGAACAGGGGGGCTGGCTCGTTCGCGATACAGCGGAGACCTTCGCCGAGTTCGCCACCGAGGTGGTGCAGCGACTGGGTGACCGGGTCGACTCCTGGGTCACCCTGAACTCGCCGTTCATCCACTCCGCACTCGGCTACGGCATCGGCATCGAAGCCCCCGGCCTGACGTTGCTCGGCGGGGCGCTGACCAGCGCCACCCATCAGCTGATCGGTCACGGACGTGCCGTGCAGGCGCTGCGGGCCGGTGGGGCCCGCCGGATCGGCATTGCCAACGCCCACACCCGGGTCCTCCCGGCCGGCCCGGGTGCTGGTGATCTCGCCGCCGCCGAGCTGTACGACGCGCTGCACAACCGCATCTTCACCGATCCGCTGTGCGGTCGGGGATGGCCGGATTCGTTGACCGCGCTCGGCGGGGCACCAGATTTCGGCGCGACCGACGACGACCTCGCGGTGATCGCCACTCCGCTGGACTTCTACGGGGTGAATTACTACCACCCGCAGTGGGTGGCCGCCGAACCCGAGAACCGTACCGTCCCGTTCGCGTTGGTCGAGACCGCCGCTGATGTCCCGGTGGATGCCTTCGGCTGGCCGATCGACCCCTCGGCCCTGACGGACACCCTGCTCGCGTTGACCCGGCGCCACCCCGGTCTCCCGCCGCTGTGGGTGACCGAGAACGGCACGCAGGACCCGGGGGGTGAGGACGACGAGCACCGCGGCCGCTACCTCACCGAGCATCTCCGGGCGGTCGCCGACGCCGTCGGGTCCGGGGCCGATGTGCAGGGCTACTTCCACTGGTCGCTGCTGGACGGCTGGGAGTTCGCCGAGGGCCTGACGCGACGGTTCGGCCTCGTCGCGGTCGACCCGGTAACCCGTGCCCGCACCCCCAAGCGGAGCTACCGGATGTACCAGGAGCTGCTGGCCGGTCGCCCCGGCCGACGGACACCGGCCGGCTGACCTCCGGACCGGACCGAGGCCCGTACCGGCATGACCTCAGGACCGGCCTGACCTCAGAACCGGGCTGACCTCAGGACCCGGGGATCAGCCCTGGTGACGACCCGCGACGTGACGCCGGCGAGCCGCCATCAGCAGCAGGCCACCGATCGCGATGAGCACCAGCGCGGACGTCGTCGACCCGACCGACGCCTCCTGGGTGAGACCGGTACTCGCCAGCTGCGCGCCCCTCGTCCCCCTGGTCGGCTTCGCCGTCGTGGTCGCGACGGCAGTGGCCGTCGAGGTCGTGGTGGCCGTCGCCGTCGTGGTGGACGTTGACGTGGTGGTGACCGGCGCGGGCGGCAGCTCGGTGATCACCACCAGCGGGAGGTTGACCAGCGTCTGCGTCGCCGTTGCCCCCATCACCAGGAGGTACGTACCGATACCCGGCATGGTGAAGCTGACCTGGGCGGTGCCGCCGGTCACCGGGAAGGTCCCGACCTCGGTGACCACGGGCTCCGAGCCGTCGGTGGGGACGGAGGTGTACGCCACCTGCAGAGCGGTGTTGGCCGGCGACCCGAGGCTGGTCATGTCCAGCGAGGAGACGGTCAGGGTCGCGGTCTCACCGCCACCGGGCAGCGGTCCGTCACTGGACACCGCCACCGCGTGCTTGGCGAAGCGGGGCGTGATGCCGGGGTTGGCCTGCAGGTAGGCGATCCACGCATCGCGGTCGATCAGCCCGGAATCGCGGGTGTCCGTGCCGTCGGTGAAGGTGCTGAAGTTGTCACCACCTTGCAGCAGGAAGGAGAATGAGCCGACCCGGTAGGTGTCGTCGGCGAGCACGGGCTTTCCGTTGACGGTGACCGAGATGATGTGTCGGCCCTGGTCGTCGAGGTCACCCACGGTCACGCCGTCGCCGTCGGGATCGGCGTCGAAGGTGTAACTGAGGTTCGCTGATGTGCCCAGCTGCAGGTAAGGCCGGGAGGGCACGCTGACGGTGCCGTCCTGGGCGGTGGTGGTCTGCCACTGCTGCTCCAGCACCGCCACCAGCTGACGGCCGGTGAGGCTGGTCGTGAACAAATTGTTGATGAACGGCAGCACGCCGTTGGCCTCGGCGTAGGTGATGACGCCGTCGGCGCCGTACAGCAGCTCGGACCGCAGGCCACCCGGGTTGACCAGCGAGATCTCGGCGCCGCCGAGCTCCTCGGGCGCCATCGAACTCAGCAATGCATCCGCCACCAGGTTGCCCAGCGCCGATTCGCCGGCCCGGTCGTCGCGGGCGCCGCCGAGGTAGCGGCCGGTCGCGTAGTCACCGCCACTGAACGCGGTGGTGACGTCGGCGGTCACGGAGCCGACGGGGGTCTCGCCGACAACCGCGGCGTTGGCCAGCGCGGCGGTGACGATCGTGCTGATCTCGCCGATGGAGGCCGGGGTGCCCAGGATCGGATCGAACACGACGCCACTCTCGCGGGCGACGTTGGCAACCGAGTAGCCGAGGATCGCGTGGGTGTCGGCGTCGACGGTCAGCTGGATCTGGCCGACGTTGGCCGCGTAGTTGCCGGTCTGGATGATCGGCCGGGTCACGCCGGGCTGCCCGGGAACGGGCCCGTCCCAGGCGTACGTCTGGTGGGTGTGGCCGTTGAGGATAGCCGCGATCTTGGGCGAGGTGTTGTTGACGATCGAGGCGAAGACCGGGCTGGCCGCGACCTGGCTCTCGAGCGTGCCGTCGGCCGTTTCACCGGTCGGGGCGCCTTCGTGCAGGCTCGCGACGAGGACGTCGGCCTCGCCATTGGCGGGGTTCCCGTCGGTGAGCTCATCGGCCACCCGGTTCAGCGCCACGACCGGATCCCCGAAGTCCAGCGTGGCCACACCGGTCGGCGAGACCAGCGTCGGGGTCTCCTGGGTGACCACGCCGATGACGCCGACGTCGATTCCGTTGACGGTGTAGACCCCGTACGCCGGCAGCGCCGGGGTGGTGGTGCCCTTCAGGTAGACGTTGGCACCGAGGTAGTCCCACTGCGCGTTCGCGCCGCCGTCGATCACGCGGTCGGTGAGATCGGCGAAGCCCTGGTCGAACTCGTGGTTACCGACCGCGGACGCGGTGACGCCCAGCGCGTTCATCGTGTCGATCGTCGGCTGGTCCTGGCGGATGGCCGACGCGAACTCGGAGGCGCCGATGAAGTCACCCGCGCCCAGCAGCAGCGTGTTGTCCACACCGCCGTTGGCGATCAGCGAGTCCTGGCGCA
>JBDSLP010000177.1:0-24513 GCA_039916325.1 Nakamurella sp.
GGTTCTCCTCGACGGCTCCGACGGTGAGCAATGTCGGGATGGGCCGGACGTCGGCTGCGGCCGCCCGTTGCAGGGCGTCGACGGTCTGGCAGACCGGCTGGAAATCGGCCCAGTGCGCCTCCTGACCGTCGAGCTCCGGACGGAAGAACGAGCCGGACTGAAGTACCATGGCGTCCAGCGCGGCCGGGTGTCGCCGCTGGATGATCAGGGTGATCAGCCCGCCGAGGCTGGCCCCGAGACCCAGCACCGATGTCGTCGGCACCCGCGACCGCAGGTGCGGGATCAGGGTGGCGCCGACGTGGTCGGCGTAGTCCATGCCCGCCGCGTACCAGGCGTGGCGGTAGCCGTCCGGCGGGTCCAGCAGAGCCACCCGTACCGGCCGATCCTGCGCACAGGCCCACTGCAGCAGGCAGCCACGCTCGGCGAGATCCGAACCGTCGTGGGCCACGATCAGCGGAGCGGGCGTCGACGGGGCCAGGCCCACCGGTGAGAACAGCTGCACCGGAACCGACGTCGGGAGCCGGCCGGGCGGATCGACGACGACGACGGTGCTGCCGAGCTGGGCGGTCGCCAGCCACTGTGGCATCCGGTAGTCCGGGAAGCGGATCTCCGAGCGGGCACCGAACGGACCGGGTACCAGCAGCGGGTTGGTGGGATCGACGTCCAGGACGTCACTGTCACCGGTGCGCATCAGCAGCCGGTATTCGAACCGCTGCACCGGTGGACGGTGCAGGTCGAGCTGCCAGCCGCCGGCGCCGTCGGGGACGAACGAACGATCCGCGTGCAGCGGCCAGTCCAGCTCGAGCTCGACCGCGTCCAGGGTGGCCACCCGCGCCGGCACCCGCAGCCGGACACCGAGCGCGGACACGACGGGACCGCCGCCGCTCGGGTCGGAAGAATATCGCGGATGCACCGCGCCACCGTACGACACCCAACCGGTCGTGGTCCCGGTCCGGCGGTGGGTCAATCGGGGTCGGGTGACCGCCCGGAGCGGCCCACCGCATCTGTCGAGAGGAGCGCCGCGACCACCGGCGTCGGGACGACGCGGTGGCGGGAGGTGGCCAGCACCGCGCCGACGATGACCAGTGGGAATCCGATCGCGATGCCGACGGTGAACGGCTCGTGAAGGATGAGTACGCCGAGCAGGATCGCCACCGCCGGGTTGATGAAGGTGATGACCGTCGCGCGGGCCGGGCCGGCCTCCTTGATCAGTGCGAAGAACAGCAGGAACGCGGTCGCGGTGCAGAACACGGCCAGCGCGACCACCGCCCAGCCCGCGTCGGCCGGGACGGTCGCGGGCCAGACGAACGGGAGGAACGGGACGTACAGCACTGCGGCCAACAGCAGTGACGCGGTGATGACACCGGTCGACGGGATGTCGGACAGCTTTCGGTTGATGATGATCGGACCGACCGCGTATCCGATGGCGGTCAGCAGGATGGCGCCCACGCTCGTCAGATCGTCGAAGTGCACGTCGAGGCCGACCAGCGTCAAGACCCCGGCAATGCCGATCCCGAGACCGAGAACCCGTCGCCTTGATACTTTCTCGCCTCCACTGGCCAAGACCAGCACGAACGAGATGAGCGGCACCATGGCGACCAACAGGCCGGCCGTCGAGCTGGTGAGTTTTTGCTCGGCGTGGCCCAGGAAGAACCACGGACCGCTGATCTCCACGACGGTGTAAAGCACCAGCACCGGCCAGCGCCGCAAGATCGGCCGTAGCGCCCGCTGTTTCAGGGCGACCGGCAGGAGGATGAGTCCGCCGAGCAGCGTTCGGCCGAAGGCGACCACGACCGGGTTCAGGTCGGTGACGGCGACCCGGATCAGGAGGTAGGGGACACCCCACACCACGCACAGGGCACCGAACAACCACCAGCCGCGGCGCGTCATCAGGGGTACGACCTTCCGGAACGGGACGAGCGACCGCGTGACCGCGTGGGGCGTCGACGATCGGCCGCCGCGTCAGGCTATCTGCTGACGATCGTCCGGCCAAGCAGATTCAGCACGACTGATTCTGGCGTGCGGGTCCAGGCCGGGTGGCCGGCGACGGCCCGGTGAGGCCGGTACTCCCGGCGCGGCAGTCGAGGAGAAAAGCGCGGAGTCGAACTTTTCACATGTTGGACATAACGGACGCCGAATATGCCACCGGCAATACCCCACCGAGCGGTGGGCGAGGTGACAACACACAGTCACCGATGTCGTCATCAGGCGAAACACGAATCACATCAGTGTGATTCACGGCGTCCGAGAAACTCTAGATCTGAACGAAGGGCGTCGGCAGCGATCACTCTGTGTCAGTTGGGACTCTTGTGACTGATGTGAACAGTGGGTTAGCGTCAGCCGTGTGGTCGTTGATCGACCTCCGGACAGTCCAGCACCCGCCCTGGAACGCCCCGGATCATCGCGGTTTCTCTCGAAGAGTCGATCAACGGTACGGCGGGATCGTCACCCGATGCAGATGCCTGACAAGGGGAAGGGGCATCGACAGTGGGGTGCGCGTCGGTTTTCGAACGCGCGCCTTGCACGGTGACGGGGCCAGGAAAGGACTACACCGTGCGGCGTACCCTCGCGCTCCTCACCACTCTCGTCACCGCAGCCACCGGGCTGCTGATCACCACCGGAGTCGCCTCGGCCGATCCGTCGCCGTCGGCCTGGGACGCACTGCGTCGGTGTGAATCCAGCGGAAAGTACGACATCAACACCGGCAACGGCTATTACGGCGCCTACCAGTTCGACCTGTCGACCTGGCGCAGCGTCGGTGGCTCCGGATATCCGAACGAGGCCAGCCCGGCCGAGCAGGACTACCGGGCGCTGTACCTGTACCGCATGCGCGGCTGGCAGCCGTGGACCTGCGCCCGCATCGCCGGCCTGTCCGAGGACGGCGACGCCCGATCGAGGGTCGTTCCGACCTTCGGCGGCAGCACTACGCCGACCCCGACCCCGCCCCCGCCCCCGACGACGCCGTCCACCCCGGGGACGCCGACCTCCGGGACGCCGGCGTACCCGGGCCGCGCCTTCACCGAAGGTGACTCGTCGAACGCCCTGGTGGCCTGGCAGCAGCAGATGGGGTCGCGCGGCTTCGGGCTCAGCGGGACCGGCTTCTACGGCCCGGTGACGAAAGCGGCCGTGATGTCGCTGCAGCAGCAGGCCGGCCTCGAGATCGACGGAGTCATCGGTCGCCAGACCTGGGCGGCCGCGTGGACGACGAGCTTCGGCCCGGCGTCCGCTCCGGCGGCTCCGACTCCGGCAACCCCCGCAGTGCCCCCGACCAGCGACATTTGCTCGGTGGGTGCCGCGACCGCACCGGCGTGGCCAGGGGCGCAGTACAACCCCGGCGACACGTCGGCGCAACTGCAGTGCTGGCAGAAGCAGATGGGTGCCCGCGGGTACGGCCTGGTCGGCACCGGCTACTACGGCCCGGCGACGAGAGCCGTGGTCATCGGTGTGCAGCAACGCAACGGTCTGAACCCGTCCGGCATCCTCGGACCGAAGACCTGGGCGGCGGCCTGGCAAGGCAACTGAGCGTGACCGGGGTGGTGTTCGAGATATGTGGTCGATCTCGCTAACACTCTCGTCACCGGGGCCGATACCCCTACCAGGGAGTCATCCTCACCCGCGCCACGACACTACGACGCACGTAGAAGTGGCAGCACGAAAGGCCCGGAGCACGCCGCTCCGGGCCTTTCGCTTCTCCTGGGTAGGCCTGGTCCCACCTGATCCCTCGCCGGTCGGGATCGCCGGCCAGGACGATCAGGTCAGGCCGGGTCGGCCGCCGGCTTCAGTGCTGGTAGACGTCCGGAATCGAGTCGTGGTCGGTGTCCATCGACTCTTCGGCGCACACCCGGCGGTAGACCCGGTTGCGCAACCGCAGGATGACCGCGGCCAGCAGCGACGCCAGGATCGAACCGGTCAGGACGGCGACCTTGACGTGGTCATCGGTCGCGGTGCCCTCACCGAAGGCGAGCTCGCCGATCAGCAGTGAGACGGTGAATCCGATCCCGGCCAGCACCGCCAGACCGAAGACGTCGATCCAGGCGAGGTCCTTGTCGAGCTCGGCCTTGGTGAACCGGGCGACCAACCAGGTTGCGCCGAAAACGCCGATCGCCTTGCCGACGACCAACCCGACCACCACGCCGAGGGCGACCCGGTCGGACAACGCCGACCCCAGACCGCTGAGCCCGCCGATGGCGACGCCGGCGGAGAAGAACGCGAAGACAGGCACGGCCACACCCGACGACAGTGGGCGCCAGACGTGCTCGAAGTGCTCCGCCAGCCCTGGCCCGGCCTCCGGGCCGCCGTTGCGCCGGCTGCGGATGACCGGGACCGCGAATCCGAGCAGCACGCCCGCGACGGTCGCATGTACTCCGGCGGCGTGTACGAGCGCCCAGGTGGTCAGGGCGAGCGGGAGGAGCAGCCAGATCGACCGGACCCGACGCTGCACCAGCAGGGTGAACAGCGCCAGCGGAACGAGGGCCAGCAACAGCGGACCGACCGCGAGGTCCTCGGTGTAGAAGATGGCGATGATGGTGATCGCGAGCAGGTCGTCGACGACCGCCAGGGTCAGCAGGAAAGTCCGTAGCGCGGTCGGCAGATGGGTGCCGATGACGGCGAGGACGGCCAGTGCGAAAGCGATGTCCGTCGCGGTCGGGATGGCCCACCCGCTGACCTCGTCGGTGCCCAGGTTGAACAGCACGTAGATGAGCGCCGGTACCGCAACCCCGCCGAGGGCGGCCGCGACCGGGACGGCGGCCCGTCGCGGATCGCGCAGGTCACCCGCGACGAACTCCCGCTTGAGCTCCAGTCCGGCCACGAAGAAGAACAGGGCCAGCAGTCCGTCGGCTGCCCACTGCCCCATGGTGAGGTCCAGATGTAGGGCGGCAGGTCCGATCCGGACGTCCCGCAGGGCGAAGTAGCTATCCGACCAGGCCGAGTTCGCCCACACCAGGGCCAGCACCGTACCCACCAGGAGCAGCGCGCCGCCGACGGTCTCTCGGCGTAGCACGTGGGCGATGCGGCTGTCCTCGGCCCACGATCCGCGGCTGAACAACGGGAAACGGGGGCGTTCTGGGTGCGTCACGGGCGGCTCTTCTCGTGGGATCTGTCTGGCGGGTCGTCGAATACGTTGCCGACCAGACTTCCCGGCGCACCACTCCTGAGTTTAATTCATCATTACTGACCAGTACACCGGTCGGGCTGTGACCCCGGTCCCCGCGCCGAACCGCCCCGCCTGCGGGGTCAGTGTCCGGTCAGATGCCCGGAGAGTCGACCGTGACGGGCGGCGCTGTGTTCGTCGAGCCCGATGATCTCCACCGACTTTCCGCGATCCTCGAAGGCGTCGGTCACCGCGTCCAGGGTCGCGACGGTGGAGGCGTCCCAGAGGTGGGCGCCCGACAGGTCGACGACGACGTGCGGTGCGGTTTCGTTGAAGTCGAACTGGTCGTACAGGTCGTTGGACGACGCGAAGAACAGCTCACCGGTCACGACATAGGTACGGATTCCGCCGTCCGGGGAAACGTGACTGGTCAACGAGACGAGATGGGCCACCCGGCGGGCGAACAGCATCAGGGCGACGACGACGCCGACGATGACGCCATAGGCCAGATTGTCGGTCGCCACGGTGACCGCAACGGTGGCGAGCATGACGGCGAGCTCGCTGTACGGCATGCGCCGCAACGTCTTCAGCGTGACGGAGTGCCAGTCGAAGGTGGAGATCGAGACCATGATCATCACCGCGACGAGGGCGGCCATCGGGATCCGGCCGACGACGTCGCCGAGGGCCACCACCAGGATCAACAGGAAGACGCCGGCCAGGAAGGTCGAGAGCCGGGTCCGCGCGCCGGACCTCACGTTGATCATGGTCTGGCCGATCATCGCGCAGCCACCCAGGCCGCCGAAGAAGCCGGTGATGATGTTCGCGGCACCCTGCCCCCACGACTCGCGGGTCTTGTCCGATGTGGTGTCGGTGATCTGGTCGACGAGCTTGGCCGTCATCAACGATTCCAGCAGGCCGACCAGGGCCATCCCGACCGCGAACGGCGCGATGATCCGCAGCGTCTCCAACGTGAACGGCACCGCGGGGAGGCCGAAAACCGGGAGGCTGTCCGGGAGTTCGCCCTGATCGGCGACGGTCGGCACGTCGGTCCCGGTCGCGATGACCAGCACGGTCAGTACGACTATGGAGATCAGCGGCGCCGGAACGGCTTTCACTAACATCGGCAGGCCGTAGATCATCGCCAGACCGGCCGCGACGAGTGGGTAGACCAGCCACGGCACGTCGGTCAGCTGGGGCAGCTGGGCCATGAAGATCAGGATCGCCAGCGCGTTGACGAAGCCGACCATGACACTGCGTGGGATGAACCGCATCAGCCGGGCAAAGCCGAGCAACCCGAGGGCAATCTGGATCAGCCCGGCCAGCAGCACGGTGGCGATGAGGTACTGCAGGCCGTACTCCCGGACCAGGGGGGCCACGACGAGCGCGACTGCACCGGTGGCGGCCGAGATCATCGCGGGCCGTCCACCGAGAAAGGCGATCGAGACGGCCATCGTGAACGACGCGAACAGGCCGACCCGCGGATCGACGCCTGCGATGATGGAGAACGAGATCGCCTCCGGGATCAACGCCAGGGCGACCACCAGCCCGGCCATCACCTCGATGCGCAGCACGCGGGGCGTGAAGCGACGTAGGCGGGAGGGCAGCGCTGCGGGCATGGTGATTCCGTTCCGGTGGAGAGGTTGTCGCGGCGGGCCGTTCTCAGACGGGTGATCGCCGCTCGAACTGTACCCTTACGTCACGGTACAGTTGTCTCGCGGTGCCGATCGTCACCGCACGGGGAGGACCGATCGATGGCGACCCTGATGCAGATCGGCGAGTTGGCCGAGCGCACCGGCCTGTCCCTGCGCACCATTCGGCACTACGACGACGAGGGCCTGCTGACCCCGTCGGCCCGCAGTGCCGGCGGGTTTCGCCTCTACAGCGCCCACGACCTCGACCGGTTGATGGTCATCCGCACGATGAAGCCGCTCGGATTCAGCATCGAGGAGATGCACGACCTGCTCGCCACGGTGTCCGAACTGGGTTCACCGGGCGACCGACGTGCGGACCTGGACGCCCGACTGGCCGGTTTCGTCGCTTCTGCGGTCGGGCGACGCGAGAAGCTGCGTTCGCAGCTCGCGATGGCCGACGAGTTCATCGAGACCCTGCATGGGTTCGCGCGGCGCTGACGCGGGCAGTAACGGGTAGGAAAACAGCCACTATCGGCGGTTTTGATACCCGATCGCTGCCGTCACCGCTCAGTCGGCCCACGGCAGGGGGGCGTCGTCGAGCTGTCGGAGGGACGCCGTCAGTCGCCGGTCGTCTGCGGAGCGGACTACGCAGCGGGCGGTGCCGGTCGCGTCGGCGGGGGTGTCGCCGTCACTGACGCGCACGTTCCCGTCGGCGACCACCGTCTCGATGATCACCGACGGTTCCCGGCCCGAGATCAGCCGCCCGGTATCGGCGTCGACGAGCGCCTGACACGAAGGCATCAGGTCAGCACGGGCGGTCGACGCCTCGACGTCCCGGCTCGCGAAGACCTCCCCGGTGTGCGGGCCGTCGCAGCCCACCGGGCTGCGGACCCCGAGGTCCGCGACCGATCCGTCGAAGCAGACCCCCAGCTGTGGGGGCACGGTGTGCGCGGCTGCCGCGCCGCCCAGCGGGCTGGTCAACGGAGCGCCCAGGTCGTCGACGACGACGCAGGCCACCCAGTACTGGCCGGTGTCGGCCTGACGGCGGTCCGGCCCGGATGCCGTGGTCCGGACGTTGATCTCGGGCTGCCAGTCGCGTCCGGCCGGCCGGACGCCCAGGTAGGACGACATCTCCGGTCCGCGGCACAGGTCGAAGACCGTCTCCGGCGACGACTGCGGCGGGCCCGGATCGACCACCAGGAACACCTCCCCGCGGTGCGGCTGAGCGCAGGACACGTACGCCGTGTCGGCGGGACGCAAGGTGCCGGTCGCGTCCCAGGACGACGTGACGGAGCCGGCCAGGCAGGTGCCCACGACCGGTGGTGGGGGTGGGGGCTCCGCCCCGGCGGCGCCGTCGACCGTCAGGGGGTTCAGCAGGCGAGACCCCGCAAGGACGCCAACCAGCGCGAGCGTCAGCGCCAGCCCGCCAAGCGCCCGTCGGTCCACCAGCCCAACCTACGCAATCTGACTGGTTCCACGAGCGGCCTGAACCTTGGGAGGATGGGCGACATGACGCGCGCCAATCTGCTCGGACCCCCGCCCACCCAACTGCCGGAAGATCCGGCTGCGGCCGCCATCGCCGCCGGCGCCAGCCCGGAGAACGCCGCCCGCGATCATCCCGACTCGAGCCTCGCCTGGGCGATGCTCGCCGAGGAGGCGCTGGGTCAGGGCCAGGACGTCCGGGCCTACGCCTTCGCCCGCGTCGGTTACCACCGTGGCCTGGACCGGCTCCGGCGCAGTGGATGGAAGGGCGCCGGTCCGGTGCCGTGGTCCCACGAGCCCAACCAGGCCTTTCTCCGCGCACTCTCCGCACTCGGTCAGGCCGCCGCGGCCATCGACGAGACGCCGGAGGTCGACCGGATCCGCGCTTTCCTGCTCGACGCCGACCCGACCATCCCGAGCGACCTGCTTCCCTGATCCCGGTCTTCGCTGACGTCAGACCGACCCGGAAGCCGACTCAGTCAGCCGGTCGGGCCAGGTACAGCGGCTCCGTGTGGGCGTACCAGGTCCACCTGGGCAACGCCCGGGGCCGGGCCACGCCATCGCTGACCACCGTGGTCGGGGTGTCGAAGCCGACCGAGAACGCCCGCCCGGTGTGGGTCTGCCGTTTCGGCGGTAGCCTCAGCGCCCGTTTGCGCTCCACGGTCACAGTGAGCCCGGCGGGGACGTCGGGTCGGACCACGAGCCGGCCGGCCGGCCCGGACAGCACCGTGTGCTCATCCAGATAGGCGGTGCCGGCCGGGTCGCCGATCTCGCCTTGGCTGATCAGCACGCCACCGTTGTCGTCCCGGGCGATCGGGATCGGGTGCACCGCACCGGTGCAGGCCCGCTCGACGCCGGCGACCCCGACGTCGAGCCGCCAGCGGGTCGCGAAGGCGTTGCGCCGTAACGGGATGTAGCCGACCGGGGTGATCTCGGGCGGCGGGCCGGTGTCCGGGGCGCCGAGGAGGCCGCGCCGCACCATCCGCAGCACCACTGCGGCCAGCTGGTTCTCCTCGCCGATGACCACGATGCGCCCGGTCAGCAGCCGGTCGATGTCCTTGCCCGGGAACCGACCGACGAAATGCACGTCGGGGGTGAAAGCGGCGACGGCCGCGAGCACCGGCGAGACCGGCGGTCCGGTCGCCTCGTCCTGACCGTCCGGGCGCGCACAGATTACGGTCAGGTGGGTCAACCGGTTACCCTTTCGTCTCGGCGTGGTCGCACCCGTGAATGTACGGCGCTGCGGCGGTCGCGGAGCGTGGATCAACCCGCGCACTCGGGCACGGTGCAGCACAGGGGAGAGATTCACTCATGGCAGTCGTCGTACTGATCGGCGCCCAGTGGGGCGACGAGGGCAAGGGCAAGGCCACCGACCTCTACGGGGGGCGGGTGCAGTGGGTCGTCCGCTACCAGGGCGGCAACAACGCCGGGCACACCGTGGTGCTGCCGGACGGCCAGAAATTCGCCCTGCACCTGATCCCGTCCGGCATCCTCACCCCCGGCGTCAAGAACGTCATCGGCAACGGGGTGGTCATCGACCCGGGCGTGCTGCTCCGGGAGCTCAGCGGGCTCGAGGAGCGCGACGTCGACACCACCAACCTGCTGATCAGCGCGGATGCGCACCTGGTCATGCCCTACCACGTAGCCATCGACAAGGTCACCGAGCGCTACCTCGGCAAGGCCAAGATCGGTACCACCGGCCGCGGCATCGGGCCCGCCTACCAGGACAAGGTGGCCCGGCTGGGGGTCCGTACCCAGGATCTGCTGGACGAGTCGATCCTGACCCAGAAGGTCGAGGCGGCGCTGGACATGAAGAACCAGATGCTGGTCAAGATCTACAACCGCAAGGCGCTGGACCCGGCCCGCGTCGTCGACGAAGTGCTCGAACTCGCTCAAGGCTTCGTCCACCGCATCGCCGACACCAAGCTCGCGCTGGACCAGGCGGCGCAGCGTGGTGAGCACATCCTGCTCGAGGGCTCGCAGGGCACCCTGCTCGACGTCGACCACGGCACCTATCCGTTCGTCACCTCGTCGAACCCGACGGCCGGTGGCGCCTCCGCCGGCTCCGGGCTCGGCCCGACCCGCATCGATTCCGTGATCGGCATTCTCAAGGCCTACACCACCCGCGTCGGCTCCGGCCCGTTCCCGACCGAGTTGTTCGACGAGTGGGGTGAGTACCTGCGTAAGACCGGCGGGGAGATCGGTGTCACCACCGGCCGGCTGCGTCGGTGCGGCTGGTTCGACGCGGTCATCGCGCGCTACGCGAGCCGGGTCAACGGCATCACCGACTTCTTCCTCACCAAGCTCGATGTGCTGTCGTCCCTGGAGAAGGTCCCGGTCTGCGTGGCCTACGACGTCGACGGTGTCCGGCACGACGAGATGCCCATGACGCAGAGCGATCTGCACCATGCGAGGCCGATCTACGAAGAGCTGCCGGGATGGTTCGAGGACATCTCGCACTGCCGCACGTTCGCGCAGCTGCCGGCGAACGCGCAGGCGTACGTCCGCCGGCTGGAAGAGATGTCCGGTTCACGGATCTCCTCGATCGGGGTGGGCCCGGGCCGCGACCAGACCATCGTGCTGCACGACGTGCTGGCCGGCTGACCTGACGCCGGGGCCACCGGACCTGCGTCGGTCCGCACCCGGACGCAGGCCGATGCCACGGTGGCGGCGCGTGTTCAGAGGTCCCGGTGCATCTGCAGCTCCTGCTGGGCGGGGTTGAGCGGGTAGGGGTGGCGGTGCCCGGTCAGGGTGTAACCGCGCCGGCGGTACAGCGACCGGGCGCGGGCGTTGTCCTCGTGCACATCCAGGTACAGCTCACCGAAACCCGCTGATCGGACCCAGCTCTCGACGGCGTCCAGCAGCGCGTCGGCGACCCCCCGGGCGCTCCCTCGGTGGGACCGCGCGACGAAGACGCTTTGCAGGGTCATCCGCCCCTGCGGGTCCGGAGAGGCGCGCATGGTGCCGACCCAGCGGTCACGGTCGACTGCGGCGACACCGATCTGCTCGGGTCCCTCGCTGCGCCGGGCCCGCTCCCGCCAGTCGTCCTCGGTCTGGCTGACGGCGTGCACGAACGTCTCCAGGTAGGCGTACGGGGTGTCGGCCAGCGCCTGCAGGCGCAGGTCCCGCAGCTGCCGCCAGTCCTGTTCGGTGATCCTGACGACGCGGATCTCGGCCGCGGCGGGCGTGGACCGGTTGTCGGCAGGCGGGCGAGCGTTCGTCATAGGCGTCATCCTCCGGCCCGGGTCGAGAGCAATTCGCAGGAACCGGTTCTCAGGTCGCGGCGGTGGCCCGCCGGAACTTACCCATCAGATGTGGCCCGGCGATGACGGTCTCGTGGTGTGGCTCCTCCCCGGCCGCCAGACACGAGGGCAGACATGCGATCTCGGCATCGTAGTTCGCGTTGAAGAAGAACGGCACGCTCTGGCGCCGCGCCGCGTGGGCGGCCCCGTCGACCGGGTTGACCACCCGGTGCAGCGTCGAGCGCCAACGGTCGTTGGTCCACCGCGCCATCAGGTCGCCGATGTTGATCACGTAGGCGTCGGCGATGGCCGGTACCGGAACCCAGTCACCGTGGGAGTCCGAGACCTGGAGCCCACCGACGGTGTCTTGACGCAGGATCGTCAGGAGGCCGTAGTCGGTGTGCGCACCGGCCCGGAGTTGGCCGGGGGCGGGCGGCGCTGTCGTCGCCGGGTAGTTCACCGCCCGCAAGGCGCTGGGGGCGTGCGTGATCAGTGGATCGAAGTGGGTGGCGGGCAGCCGGAGGGCGAGGGCGAACAATCGCATAATTCGCGCACTGAGCGCCGTCATCGCCCAGAAGTAGTCCCGGCAGGCGGCCGGTAGCTCGGGATGCCCAGCGGGCCAGCGGTTCTCGAGATACACGATTTCCTCGCCCGCGGTGAGCGGGTGGCGCGGACGCTCGACCGGCCCGATGTTCAGGCTCTCCTTGAGATCACCGGGGGCCTCGTCCCCGAGTGACTTCGACAGCGACTCGCCACTGACCGGGAGGTAGCCGTAGGGATCGCCCGGGTGCTCCGGGCGCAACGCGAGCTTGTCCTCGAGGGGCAGGTCGAAGAACGCAGCCAGGGCCGACCAGGCGGCGGCCTCCACCGCCGGCGGCACGGCGTGGTTCACCACCTGGAAGAAGCCCACGTCGGTGCAGATGCGATCGATGATCGGCGCCAGAGTGGCATCGTCGCGGCCGAGGTCGACTACGGGCACATAGGACACGGTTCTCCTCAGGTCGCCGCGGAGGGCTTCATGCGTATGACAGCAGCGTAAGGGGCGGGTGTTCGACCGACACGGTCGGCACCGGATCCCGCCCCACCGTTCGGGTTGGGCGACCTATGCTCCGATCCGACATGGACAGGCGCAGGACCAGCGGGCGGAGCGGCGGATGCGGGTACGGGCCATTGACGTCGCCGCCCGGGCCGGCGTCTCGATCGCGACGGTCTCGCTCGTCGTCAACGGCAAGGGGGCCGGGCGGGTCTCGGCCGACACCCGGATCCGCGTGGAACGGGCCGTCAGCGAGCTGGGGTACGTGGTGAACCCGGCCGCCCGGTCGCTGGCCACCGGCACCTACGGTCGGGTGGCTTTGCTGGTCCACGACCTTGTCAACCCGTTCATAGCCGCGATCGCCGCCGGGGTGAGCAGCGCGCTGGGCCAGGAGGTGCAGCTGCTGCTGGCCACCGGGAGCGCCGAGACCGGACCGCCGGGGGCCACCATGATGGCCGCCGTCGGAGTCGACGGCGTCCTGCTGCACCTCGAAGGGCCGCTGGAGACCGAAACGCCCGGTCCTGAACGGCCTGGCGACGGCCTCGTCCCGGTCGTCGTCCTCGACGAGCCGACCGGGCCGGTCGGGGTCTCCCGGGTGTACTTCGACGTCACATTGGGCGCGGTGGCACTCGGTGATCATCTGGCTGGACTCGGCCACCGTCGCGTCGTCTACCTGGACTCCACCCGGCATCGGAGGACCTTCGACCTGCGGCGACAGACTTTCGCCAGCACGTTGGCGGTCGCCGGGCCCGAGGTCGAGATCATCGTGGCCGAGGCAGATCTCGACCTCCAGGCGGCCAAAGAGGCGGTCGGGCGGGAAATCGGAGCGTGGCGGGCGCGCGGGGTGACGGCGATCGTGACCGCCACCGATGTCCAGGCCTACGGCGCGCTGGCCGCGCTGGCGGATGCGGGAGTCGCCGTCCCGGGGGATCTCTCCCTCGCGTCGTTCGACGACAACGCCATGTCGGCCATCACCGCACCCCCGCTGACCACGGTGGCGATGGCGGCCGGGGAACTCGGTCGGGAGGCGGCGCTGCTGTTGGTGGCCGAGATGCACGGAACGTCGGATCCCGGTCGCGCGATAGCGCTTCCGAGCACCTTGATCATCCGTGGTTCCACCGGCATCAGGAAGGGACCGTCTTGGCCCGCACCGTGATCATGGATTGCGATCCGGGACACGACGACGCCCTCGCACTCTTCACCGCCTTCGGCAGTCCGGACATCACGGTGGCTGCGGTGACCACGGTGTGTGGCAATCAGACTGTGGATCTGGTCACCCGGAACGCGTTGGCGGTGGTCGAGGTCGCCGGGATGACCGGGGTGGTGGTCGCCCGCGGTGCGGAGCATCCGCTGCACCGACCGCACGTACCGGCGGCTGGCATCCACGGGCCCGGCGGCCTGGACGGACCGGAGCTGCCGGGGACGGTGGGCGAGCTCGATCCGAGACCCGCCGCCCAGGTGATTGTCGACCTGGTGATGGCCGCCGCCCCGGGAGAGATCACCCTGGTCGCCACCGGCCCGCTGACCAATCTCGCGCTCGCGCTCCAGCGGCAACCGCTGATCGCGCAACGAGTCTCGGAGGTGGTGATCATGGGAGGCGCAGTCACCCAGGGCAACATCACGCCGTCCGCCGAGTTCAACGTCCACGTGGATCCGGAGGCCGCGGCCGAGGTGTTCGCCGCGGCGTGGCCGGTCACCATGATGGGGCTCGAGGTGACCCACCAGGCGCTCGCGACGTCGGACGTCCGCGACCGGATCGCCGCCCTCGGGTCGCGGGTGGCGCAGTTCAGCGTCGAGCTGCTGGATTTCTTCGGCGACCGCTACCTCGTGGAGCAGGGCTTCCCCGATCCGCCGGTGCACGACCTGTGTCCGGTGGTCTACCTGATCGATCCGACCGTGTTCCAGCTGGTCACGGCGCCGGTCGCGGTGGAGACCGCCGGGGAGCTGACCGTCGGGCGGACCGTGGTGGATCTGCGCGCGCCGGCGCCGGTGGCCTGCCGGCACCGGATCGGACTGGGGATGGACTCGGCGGCATTCTGGGACGTCGTCGTGGGTGCGCTGGACGCGCTGGGCAACCCGAAGGAGTTAAACGCATAATGCACGTTCGTGATAAGGTCCGGCCGCTCTGGCTGCACCCGGGTGCGACGGTCCCGGGTCGGGTGTGTCATCCGTGGCAGCGGTTGCCGGTCATCTGTCGTGTTTCCCGAAAGGCGTTGTTGTGAGAGATTTCTCGGCCGTTCGAATCTCCCGCCAGGTGCAGCTGGCGCTCGCTGATCGTCGCCCGGTGCTGGCGCTGGAGTCGACGATCTTCACCCACGGGCTGCCCCGCCCGCGCAATCTCGTGGTCGCGATGGAGGCCGAGGTCTCACTCCGCGATGCGGGGGTGCAGCCCGCCACCATCGGCGTCGTCGACGGCGAGGCCGTCGTGGGTCTGTCCGAGACCGAGATCGAACGGCTGGCGGCCGCTGACGACAACGTCAAGATCAGCATCCGTGACCTGCCCATCGCGATGGCTCGCGGACTGTCCGGGGGTACCACGGTCGCCGCGACCGCGCTGCTCGCGCACGCGGCGGGGATCGCGGTCTTCGCCACCGGCGGTCTCGGTGGGGTGCACCGCGAAGCGTCGGTGACCTTCGACGAGTCGGCGGACCTGCTCGCGCTGTCGACCACCCCGATCCTGGTGGTGAGCGCGGGCGTGAAGTCCATCCTCGACGTCGGCGCCACCCTGGAGCGGATGGAGACGCTGAACATCGGCGTCATCGGTTACCGCACCACCGCCTTCCCCGGCTTCTACGTCCGCGACTCCGGGTTCCAGATCGGTTACCGCGTGGACTCTCCCGAGGAGGCGGCCGACGTCGTCACCGCCCGGGACCGGCTCGGCCTGCCGTCGGCGGTTCTGCTGGCCAATCCGATCGCCGAGGAGTTGCAGCTCGATCCGCGTACCCATCAGACGGTGCTCGTGGAGGCCCTCGCCGAAGCCGCCGCGCTGGGTATCGCCGGGAATGACACGACCCCGTTCCTGCTCGACTACGTACAACGCGCCACCGGCGGCGAGAGCCTCGAGGTGAACGTGAACGTCTACCGCGGGAACGTCGCCCTCGGCGGGCAGGTCGCTGCGGTGCTGGCCGAGCGGGCCCGGCTCGCCTGAGCCCCGAACCCCCAACCCTTGCGGCGCCGGCCGCGTCCGTCCGGGCGACGGCTCGGAAGGTACGGACCGTGCTCGCGGCCCGATAGCCTGACTCCTCGTGAAGATCCTGGTCATCGGGTCCGGTGCCCGTGAGCACGCCCTGCTGCGCGCGTTGCACCGCGATCCCGCCGTCGCCGCCCTACACGTCGCTCCCGGCAACGCCGGCACCCACGTGCTGGCCACCGCGCACCCGGTGGCGGTCGCCGATCCGGCCGCGGTCGCCGCGCTGGCCACCGAGCTCGGAGTCGACCTCGTCGTCATCGGGCCGGAGGTGCCGCTGGTCGCCGGAGTCGCCGACGCCGTCCGGTCTGCCGGCATCGCCGCATTCGGGCCGTCAGCCGCCGCCGCGCAGATCGAGGGCTCCAAGGCCTTCGCCAAGGCCGTGATGGCCGCCGCCGGCGTCCCGACGGCGACCGCCGTCCCGGTCGCCTCTGCTGACGGGATCGACGCTGCGCTGGCCGCCACCGGCTCCCCGTACGTGGTCAAGGACGACGGGCTCGCCGCCGGCAAAGGCGTCGTCGTCACCGACGACCTCGAAGCCGCCCGGGCCCATGCCCTCGACGTTCTCGCCGGCGGACACCCGGTGCTCGTCGAGAGATTCCTGCCCGGGCCCGAGGTGTCGTTGTTCGCGGTCTGCGACGGCACCCGCGCCGTCCCGCTGCTTCCCGCGCAGGACTTCAAGCGCGTCGGTGACGCCGATACCGGACCCAACACCGGCGGGATGGGCGCCTACGCGCCGCTGCCGTGGGCGCCGAACGACCTGGTCGCCGCCGTGCAGGCGACCGTATTCGACCCGGTGATGGCTGAGATGCTCGACCGGGGGACACCTTTCAGCGGGCTGCTGTACGCGGGGCTGGTCCTGACGCCGACCGGGCCGCAGGTCATCGAATTCAACTGCCGCTTCGGTGATCCCGAGACGCAGGTCGTGCTGGAGCTGCTCGAGACCCCGCTCGGCGGGTTGCTGGCCGCGTCGGCCGCCGGCGATCTGTCCGGCTACGACGAGTTGGCCTGGAACTCGGGATCGGCGGTCACCGTGGTGGTGGCCGCGGAGAACTACCCGGGGATCCCGGTGACCGGTGATCCGATCGTCGGCGCGGATGCCGACGGCGTCCTGCACGCCGGCACCGCCGTCGATGCCGCCGGCCGGGTGGTCTCCGCCGGGGGCCGCGTGCTGTCGGTACTCGGCGTCGGCGACGACCTCGACGGGGCCAGAGCGCAGGCCTACGAACGGCTCTCGCACATCGGGCTCCGGGGATCGCACCACCGCACCGACATCGCGCTCGCCGCGGCGCAGGGGCGCGTCACGGTCCCGACCGCATGAGCGCCTCGGCCCGGGGACGCACACCGCCGTTCCACGTCATGCACGTCTGGGCGGCCGCCGCCCGGCGTGCCGAGGCGGGACTGCCGGTGTTCAACCTGTCCGCCGGGCAGCCGTCCACACCCGCGCCCGAATCGGTGCGGCGGGCGATGCGGGCGGCGCTGGACAGCGAGGTGCTCGGCTACACCGAGACTGCCGGTATCCCGCGGCTACGGGCGGCGATCGCGCAGCACTACGCCGACTGGTACGACCTGGCCGTGGATCCGAACGAGGTGGTGGTCACCACCGGCTCGTCGGGGGCGTTCACGTTGGCGTTCCTGGCGGCCTTCGACCCCGGCGCGCGGGTCGGGATGGCCGTCCCCTGCTACCCGGCGTACCGGAACATCCTGCAGGCGTTGGGATGTGAAGTGGTGCCGATCCGGACCGGGCCGGAGACCCGCTTCCAGCCGACGGTCGCCCAGATCGCCGATCTCGCCCTGGACGGGTTGGTGGTGGCCAGCCCCGCCAACCCGACCGGAACCATGCTCACCGCCACCGAGTTGGGCCTGCTGGCGTCGTTCTGTGCGGCGCAGGACATCCGGCTGATCTCCGACGAGATCTACCACGGCATCACCTACAGCGGGCCGGGGGCCTGCGCGTGGTCGACGTCGCGCCACGGGTTGGTGATGAACTCGTTCTCGAAGTATTTCTCGATGACCGGCTGGCGGGTCGGTTGGTGTCTCGTCCCGGAAGACCTCCGCGACGCCGTTCTCGGCCTGGGCGGGAACTTCAGCATCTGCCCGCCGGCGCCGGCCCAGTTCGCCGCCGTCGCCGCGTTCGACGCCTACGCCGAGCTCGACGGGCACGTCGCCCGCTACGCCGTGAACCGTCGACTGATGCTGGATCGGTTGGCGGACCTCGGATTCGACCGGCTGGCACCCGCCGACGGCGCGTTCTACGTCTATGCCGACGTCGCCCACCTGACCGACGACGCGCAGGACTGGTGCCGTCGGCTGCTTGCCGAACAGGGTCTGGCCATCGCCCCCGGCATCGACTTCGATCCCGGTGGGGTCCCGTCCATCCGATTCAGCTTCGCGGGCGACACCACCACCATCGAGCGTGGTCTGGACGCGCTCGCACGCTTCCTGCGCTGAGCCCGGGTCAGACCCGGGTGTCGAACCGCCGACCCCTCGCTTTGCCGCGCAGTGACTTCGTACCGCCGAGCGCGGCGGTCACGAGGAAGGCGATGCCGCCGATCACGCCGAGCCAGAACAGGCCCTTGAGCAGAAAGCCCAGCAGCGACACGACCAACCAGATGGCCAGGATGACGACGACGACCTTGCCGATTGTCTGCACGGGGAGCTCCTTCGAACCGTCGCGGTACCTGCCCGGCCGGACGGCCGGGGCTGGGAGGCAGTCCGCGTTGTCCTCCACGATGCTCCGATCGCGACCTGCGCACCTCCGGGGCGGACCCTGACTCTGCGGTCAGGGACAGCCCTGAAACCATGTCCTTGACCGGCGCGGTCGGGCCGGACAGGATCGGCGGCATGCCGACGAGCGTCGCCGAGCTGGCCGCCATCGAGTCGTACTACGACACGGTGCCCCGAGCCTCGGCCACAGCCGAGCAGATCGGCCCGTTCACCCTGTTCGTGTCCTCTGCACCGTTCCCGTTCTACGCCCGGCCCTGTCTCACGTCGTCGGGGGGCGCGACCATCGGACCGGCGGAGATCTCTGCGGTGCGGGCTCGGCAACGCGAGCTGGGGGTGCCCGAGGCGTTCGAGTGGGTCGACGAGCTACGTCCGGAGCTGGGGGCGGTGCTCCGGTCGGCCGGGCTGGTCGTCTACCGGTTGCCGTTGATGGTCCACCTGGGCGGGGAGGAGCCCGTGCCGCCGCCCGCGGTGCGGATCCGGATGCTCACCGCTGACGACGTCGACCTGCCGTCGGTGCAGGTCGCCATCGGCCTGGGTTTCACCGCGCCGGGTACCGCGATCGGGACGGTGGGTGACACCGAGCGCGTTACGGCGGAGGCCGCCATGAGCGACGCCTACGGGCCGACCCGGGAGCGCATCGCCGCCGGCTGCGTGGCGTTGGCCGGCGCGTTCGCCGGAGTGGGCGCTGTCGGCGGGGGGAGTCACTCGCCGCGCGGCGAGATCACCGAGATCACCGGTGTGGCCACTCTTCCCGCCTACCGGCGGCGCGGGATCGGAGCCGCGGTGACGGCCCGACTGACCGCGGACGCCGTCCGCGGCGGGGTGAGGACCTGTTTCCTGTCCGCCGGCTCACCCGAGGTGGCCCGGATCTACGCCCGAGCCGGGTTCCGCCGGGTCGGGACCGCGTGTGTGGCGGGCGCCCCGGCCTGAATCGGCCCCGGTTCGACCGCGGATCCGGGCAGACCCCCGCTGCCGTGGTGGCGGGCCGGGTCGTCGACGGCGCCGCCTCCGGACGACGGAGGCCGATGGGTTCTTGCAACAGCCCGACGGCCCGTTCCAGTCGGGGGCTGGAACGGGCCGTCGGAGGTTCTATGAAATTGGTGCGGGTGGTACCGGGCCCGAGGTGCTCAGTGGGCCGGCACCGGGGTCACCGGATCAGGCAGCCGGCGGGGTCAGAACGGTGTCGATCAGGTAGACCGTGGCGTTGGCGGTCTTGACGCCACCAAAGATGACCGCGGCGGAGCCGTTGACAGTCAGCTTGTCGCCCGAGCCCTCGACGGTCAGGTCCTGGCCCTCAACGGTGGTGTGGGTGCCGACGATGGCGTCCGGGGCGATCTGGCCGGGGACGACGTGGTAGGTCAGGATCTTGGTGAGCAGGGCGGAGTCGGTGCTCAGCGTGGTCATCGTGCCGGCATCGATCTTGGCGAAAGCGTCATCGACCGGCGCGAAGACGGTGAACTCGCCGCCGTTGAGGGTGCTGACGAGGTCGACGCCCGGGTTGACCTGGCCGGAGACGGCCTTGACCAGGGTGCCCAGCAGCGGGTTACCGGCGGCGGCGGTGGCGACCGGAGCGGTGGCCATGCCCTCGACGGAACCGGCACCGGTCGGGTTGGCGGCGGCGTAGCCGGCGCAGCCCGGACCCACCAGGGTGGCGGCGCCCATCGCACCGGAGGACTCCATCATCGACGAGGACTCCATCGGCGAGGACTCCATCATCGACGAGGACTCCATCATCGACGAGGACGACATCGGTGAGGAGCTGGACTCCATCGACGACGAGGGGCTCGAGGTCGTGGACGAGGCGGTGGAGCTGGTGGTGCCGGCACTCGAGGTGGTGGCGGCGTTGGTGCTGCCGCAGGCACCCAGCAGGGCGAGGCCGGCGGCGGCGGCGGCGATGATCGTGGCGCGCTTGGAGAACATGGTGGAGCCTTTCGTGTGTCGAGGTCACGCTCGCGCGCACCTCGTGGTGGGAACCATGGTGGTGAGGGAACTGCGGGGGTACTGCAGTCGGGAGGCTGACGGCTACTCGACGGTGAAGACCGTCGTGTCGTAGCCGGTGGCCCCGTCCGGTATGGGGGGACGCAGGGCCGATTCCTGGAGTGCTCCGGTGGAATCGGTGGCCCGGCAGATGACGCTGTGCTGACCCGGTGTGGCGTCCCACACATAGGTCCACTGACGCCAGGTATCGGTGGTGACCTCGGTGGACAAAGTGGCCGGAAGCCACTCGCCCTTGTCGATCTGGACCTCCACGGAGGAGATGCCGCGGTGCTGGGCCCAGGTGACGCCACCCATGACGACCTGGCCGGCGGGAAACTTCTGGAACGACTTCGGCACGTCGATGCGGCTGGCCGTTTTGATCGGGCCTTCCGGCGACCAACCTCGGTCGGTCCAGTAGGAGGTCTGCTGGTCGAATCGGGTGACCTCGAGCTCCACGACCCATTTCGTGGCCGAGACGTAACCGTACAGACCGGGGACGACCATCCGGACCGGGAAGCCGTGCTCGAAGGGCAGCACCGCACCGTTCATCGTGATGGCGAAGATCGCGTCCCGTCCCGTGTCGGTGAGCACCGACAGCGGGGTACCGGCGGAGAAGCCGTCGCTCGAGCGGGACATCACCATGTCGGCGTCGGCACTCGGACCGGCCTCGGCGAGCAGGTCACGGATGAGCGTGCCCTGCCAGACCGCATTGCCGACCAGGTCGCCGCCGACCTCGTTGGAGACGCAGGTCAGGGTGACCATCCGCTCCAGCTGGGGCCGGGCCAGCAGATCGTTGTAGGACAGGGTGATCTCGCGATCGACCATGCCGAAGATGCGCAGCTCCCAGGTGCCGGCGTTGAGGCGCGGCACGGTGAACGCGGTATCGATGCGGTAGAAGTCGGCGTTGTCGGTGATGAACGAGGTGATGTCCGGAACGTCCAGACTGGATCCGGCCGGCAGGGCCGGCATCTTCTCCACCGTGATCGACGCAGTCGAATTGGCCGCGGCGAGCTGTGAACTCTCCGCTCCGGCCGAGGTCGGGACGAGACGGGACAGCCCACCGCTGACCACCGCCACCCCTGCCCCACCGGCGGCGAGGGTGAGGAAGTGACGTCGATTGCCGGCCGATGCGGCGGCATCATCGGGATGGGACGCCGGGACCTCGTCGAACAGGCGGGTCAGCAGGTAGAGGCCGACCCCGATCCCGATCACCGTGGGCAGGACATCCACCAGCGACGCCTCGGAGCGGCTGTAGACCGCCACCGCAACCACGAGTCCCAATACCCCGTAGGCGATCTGGGCAATCCGGAGCGAACTCCGAGCGACCAGGCCGAGGAGGGCAGCGAGCAGGACCAGGGTGAGACCCATGCCGGTCTTCAGGGCGAGTTTGTCGTACACCCCGAATATCTGGATGGCGATGTGCTTGAGCCACTCAGGGGTGAACTGGATGAACGTGGACCCCAGTCCGAACAACGGGGACGACGAGGTCGCGGTGGAGGTGATCCCCACCCACGACCCGATCGCCGCCAGCAGTTCGGCGATTCCGATGGTCAGGGCCACCGTCACGATGCCGGCCAGCACGGCTAGCGGACGGCTGATGCCGCGGCCGGCCGCTCGGGTCCCGGAGCTCGGAACCTCCGGAGTTCTCGTATCGATGGTCACGTGAATCCATTCGGGGCAGCGTGGCGGGCGGATGGGTACCGATCCGAATTTGTTTCCGCGACGGTCGGAGCGGTTCGCCGTCCGAATCACCGGAGACGAGGACCGTGCGGACGGGCTGCGGCGTCGATCGCAGTGGTGGTGATCTTGCCCCTTGGTTCGTCCGCTGTCCGGCGCGTGCCGCACGCGTGCCGCGCCCGCGCGCGAGGCCGGCAACGGCCCCGTCGCCGGGGGCGTCCGTCGCCCCGATTGTCGGGTTCTGCACCCATCCGGGTCCCGGACAGCTGCGAACCACACGCAGCGGAATCGATCACCGGCTTCGCGGTCGGTGCCGCCGGACAGCGGTCTTCATCGCCGGCGGCCTCGATCGGACTCGGACACACATCGTCGATCACGACGAACGCACGACTCGACGGCACCGCAGAGGGGAGGATGGGTCTCGTGACCACGAATGAACCGCGATCCCGTTCGTCCCTGGCGGCTCCGGCGCTGTCCGCCGCCCCCCGCCCGGAGGCGTCGACTGCGGCGCCGACCGGGGAGGAGTTGCTGGTGGCGGTGGCGCTGGGTGATCAGCAGGCTTTCGCGCAGCTGTACGACCTCATGTCGTCGCGGGTCTACGGACTGGTTCGCCGGGTGCTGCGCGACCCCGCGCAGGCCGAGGAGGTGGGTCAGGAGGTCATGCTCGAGATCTGGCGGCGGGCCAGCCGGTTCGATCGCTCGCGCGGCTCGGCGCTGTCCTGGGTGATGACGATGGCGCACTCCCGTGCGGTGGACCGGGTCCGCTCCGAACAGTCCTCCACCGATCGGGATCTGAAGTACGCGACCCAGTCGGTTCAGCGTGAGGTCGATGTCGTCGTCGACGCCGTCGAAACCTCCCTGGAGCGCAAGCAGGTCCAACGGTGTCTCAGCGGGTTGACCCCGCTGCAGCGCGAATCGATCAACCTCGCCTACTACTCCGGCTACACCCAGGCGGAAGTGTCCGCCGCTCTGAAAGTCCCGCTCGGGACGATCAAAACTCGCCTTCGGGACGGACTCATCCGTCTCCGTGATTGTCTGGGGGTCGCGTCATGATGGCGCACGATCCGTCCCTGTTCGCCGGCGGTGCCGCGCTGAACGCACTCGACGTGCTGGAGGCCGAGCAGTTCCGACAGCACCTCCAGGACTGCCCGACCTGCCTGGTCGAGCTGTCCGGCTTCGCCGAGACCGCCGCCCGGCTGGGTGCGGCCTCCGCCGAGTCGCCACCGGCGTCGATGCGGTCCGCGGTGCTCGCGGCCGTCGCTGTCACCCGGCAGCTTCCGCCGTTGACCGATCGGTCGTCTCCGGCGGCACCGGTGGGTGCGGTCCCGACGGGGCCGACCGACCCGTCGCCGGTCACGGCGGTCGGCCGTGCCGACGCCTTTCCTGTGCAGCGGGATGCCGAGGTCGTCGACCTGGCATCCCGGCGCCGGCTGCGCAGCCGCTGGTTGCTGTCCGCCGCGGCCGCCGTGGCGATCGCGCTGGTCGGGGTGGGGTCGTTCTTCCTCTTCCGGCCGACCACCACCAGCAATGACGCGGATGCGCTGCTGCGGTGCGTGAACTCCGCGTCCGACCAACAGCAGGTCCCGGCCGCTGCGGGCTCCACCGGGCAGACCACCGTGACGGTGTCGGCCACCTGCGGCGCAGCCGTGCTGTCGTTCGCCGACGTGCCGGCGCTGAAGCCCGACGAGACCTACCAGCTCTGGGTCATCTCGGGCGATCAGACCCGATCGGTCGCCACCATGACCCCTGCGGCCGACGGGACCATGCCCGAGACCGTTGCGGCCGTCCACGTCGGTGACACCCAGCTGGGGGTGACCGTCGAGCCGGCCGGAGGCTCCCCGACACCGACGACCCCCCCGGTGATCACGGTTTCGTTGTCCGCCTGAGAGCTCTTCACAAGGTGCCCGAGGCCCCCTCTCCCGTACATTCTTCCTGGATGAGCGGGAGCGGGGGTCTTCGCCTGAGCGGAGACCGACGCCGTCGGCCGGATCACCCCGTGCAACCCGCAGACGCCGGCATGACGTCTGGTCGTCGTGAGGAGCCACACGGGTGAGCGCGGGGCGCGACGAGGAGTTCTCGGCGTATTTCTCGCTGCGGCGCGACCCGGTTCGACGCCTGGCATACCTGCTCACCGGCGACTGGCACAAGGCCGACGACCTCGCCCAGACGGCATTCCTGAAGCTGTACGGCGCCTGGGACAAGGTCCGCGACCGGTCCGCCATGGACGCCTATGTGCGGTCGTGCCTGGTCCACTCGGTCGTCGACGAGTCCCGGCGGCCCTGGCGACGGGAGAAGGTCGTCGAGTTCCTGCCGGAGAACGCCGACGACCGGGGCTCGGAGATCGCGGCCATGGTGGCCGACCGCGAGCTGTTCCGGCAGGCGCTGGCCGAGGTGCCCCCGAAGCAGCGGACCGTCCTGGTGCTGAGGTACTACGAGGGTCTGGACGTCGCGTCGGCCGCCGCCGC
>JBDSLP010000178.1:0-4236 GCA_039916325.1 Nakamurella sp.
GAGGTTCCGGACGTCGTCGTCCGGCACCTGGAACACGCCTCGGGGGGCGGCGTGTGGTGCGGCGTGGTGGAACGTGTGCGTGAGGTCAGAGACCCTTCGGGCGGAACCGCTCCTCGGCGAGGCCGGCGATCCAGTCGATGAGAATGGCGATGGAGGCGACGAGCACCGATCCGACGAGCAGTACCAGGTAGCGCTGCAGTTTCAGGCCGTTGATGATCATGTCGCCGAGCCCGCCGGCGTTGATGAAGGTGGCGATGGTGGCCACCCCGACGCAGAACACCAGCGAGGTGCGTAATCCGGCCAGGATGACCGACGATGCCAGCGGGAGTTCGATGCGCCACAACACCTGTCGGGGGCGCATGCCCATCCCGCGGGCGGCCTCCCGGATGTTGGGGTCGACCTGCTCCAGGCCGGTCAGGGTGTTGCGCAGCACCGGCAGGAAGGCGTACGCCACGAGCGCTACCAGCGCGGTGGTGAAGCCGGTCTGCCAGATGATGGCGAGCAGGATGACCACTCCGACGGCGGGGGTGGCCTGACCGATGTTGCCCAGGCCCAGGATCACCCCGCGGAACACCCGGGACCGCACCCGGTAGGCCAAGATGCCGGCCGGTACCGCCAAGGCCGTCACCAGGGCAGAAGCGGTGACCGAGAGCACGAGATGTTCACGGACCCGGGCCAGGATGTAGGGGGTGTTCAGCGTGCGGGCCTCGATCGAATCCAGGTCAGTGGACGTGACGACGGCGAAGGTGATGGCGAGCACCGCCGCGACCAGCATGGGCGGGGCCAACCGGCGGACCGTCCGGAGACGATCCTGCGGGGCGGGGGCCGGGGTCATCGCCGGTAAGGTCGTCGTGGTCATCGACTCAGACCGTGCCATGGCTCGCCGCCTGTCCGATGGCGGCCGAGAAGTCCTGATGGGTGAGGGATCCCAGGACTCTCCCGGTGGAGTCGGCGACGTCGACCCGTTCGCCCCCGAGTACCACCAGCAGGTCGAGGGCGTCGCGCAGGGTCGCGTCGTGCGGCACGGTCGCCGTCGTGGGGACCGATGACGGTGGTCCGAGGGTCACCGCGGTCACCGGCACCAGGGCCAGCCGTTTGAGGGCGGCACCTCGGCCGATGAAGCTGGCGACGTAGTCGTTGGCGGGTGCGGAGAGGATCGCGGCGGGGGTGTCGAACTGCTCGATCTGGCTGCGTTCGCTCAGGACCGCGATGCGATCACCGAGGCGAACCGCCTCGTCGAAATCGTGGGTGACGAAAATGATGGTCTTACCGATCTCGGATTGCAGCCGCAGGAACTCGGCCTGCAACTTCTCGCGGGTGATCGGATCGGTGGCACCGAACGGCTCGTCCATCAACATGACGGGCGGGTCGGCGGCGAGAGCCCGGGCCACCCCGATGCGCTGTTGCTGACCACCGGACAGCTGCCGCGGATATCGGCCGGCGAACTGGCCCGGATCCAGCTGCACGGTGTGCAGCAGTTCCTCAACCCGGGCGTCGGTCCTGGCCTTGCTCCACTTCAGCAGATTCGGCACGACGGCGATGTTCTCGGCGATCGTCATGTGCGGGAAGAGTCCGATCTGCTGGATCACGTAGCCGATGTGACGGCGCAGCTCGTCCGGGTCCAGGGACAGCACGTCGCGACCGTCGATGGTGATGGAGCCCGAGGTCGGCTCGATGATCCGGTTGACCATCTTCATCGTGGTCGTCTTGCCGCACCCGCTGGGTCCGACAAACATCACGAGCTCGCCGGGTCGGATCTGCATCGAGAAGTTCTCCACCGCGGCCCGCGGTTGGCCAGGGTAGGCCTTGGTGACGTCACGCAATTCGATCGCGGCTCCGCCACGGCTGTCCGCGGGGCCAGTGGTGGTGCCGGCAGTTCTGGATTCAGACACGGAGACCCCTTGCGGTGCTCAGTCGGGCGATGACGACGAAGGCGGCGTCGACCACCAACGCCAGGAGGACGACACAGACGGTGCCGGTCAGGGCGTAGTTCAGGGCGTTGGCCGAACCCAGCGACGAGAGGCCCTTGAAGATGTACAGCCCGAGCCCCGGGCCGGCGACATACGCTGCAATGGCAGCGATCCCGATGGTGAGCTGGGCGGCTACCCGGATGCCGGTGATGACGATGGGCCAGGCCAACGGCAGCTGGATCCGCAGCAGTACCCGGGTCCGGGTCATGCCCATACCGCGGGCCGCCTCGACCATGTGCGCCGGGACCTCGCGCAGGCCGACCACGGTGTTGCGGATGATCGGGAGCATCGAGTAGAAGACCAGCGCGACCACCGACGGTGCCCACCCGAGTCCCAGGACCGGGCTCAGGAGGGCCAGCAGGGCCAGCGACGGGATGGTCAGAGCCACCGCAGCCGCGGTGAGCGAGACGGTGCGTGGCACCGGCCGGTTCCAGACGAGAAGCCCGATACCGACACCGATCACGGTGGCGATGGCGAGTGAGACGAGGACAACCGCCAGGTGCTGGAGCGCAAGGTCGGCGATGTCGGCCGACCGTCGACTCAGGAAGACCCGGAGACCCTCGAAACTGAACGCGTTCATGTGCTTGCTCCCTTCTTCGTTGAGGGGGGGCGCCGTGGACGACGACAGGGAGAACGTACAAGCCGGATTTCCTGGCGCACAACAGTAGTTGTGCATATGGCAACATTCCGTACGATGTCATCCATGAGTGAAGGAGCCACCACAGGCCCACGGCGGAACTCCGCAGGCCTGGCCCGCGACATCGAGATCCTCGAGCTCCTCGGTAGTCCCGAGGCCACCCAGAACGGCGGTCTGGGGGTCTCCCGACTCGCCAAGATGGCCGGTCGGGACAAGGCTGTCGTCTCCCGGGTGCTCACCACGCTGCACGAGAGTGATCTGGTGGAACGAGATCCCGACACGCTGACGTATCGGCTCGGCTCCCGGATCTACGCGCTGGCCGCCCTCACCGCCGAGGCGACCCTGGTCCGCCAGAGCCGGATCCAACTACGCCGGATCGCTCACGAGACGCGGGAGACCGCGCATCTGTGTGTGTTGCGCGGCGGCAACGTGCTGACGCTGCTGAGCGAGCTCAGCCCCTACGAGTTCCACACCACCGGGTGGGAGGGGGTGACGACCGCGGCCTGGCGGACCCCCTCCGGTCGGGTGTTGATCAGTGATCTGGATCGGGCCGCGATCGGCCAGTGGTATGCCGAGCACGGCCACGACGCGGCGATCATGTCCGCGCACCGGCCCGCCGCGGCGATGCCGTCACCGTTCGCCGTGCTGCCGGAACCAGCTGCCGAGAGTGCTCGGGTGGTCGATCTGGAATCGCTGCTGGCCGAGGTCGACCGCATTCGGCGGGCCGGGTTCGCCGTCTCCGACGAAGAGCTGGAGCGGGGGGTGGTGGCCGTCTCCGCGCCGGTCTTCGATTTCAACGACCGGATCGTCGCCGCCCTGAACGTGTCGGCGCCCAAGGCCCGGGTCGGCGGTCAGCTCGACACCCTGGCCCGCTACGTCGCGCGCGCCGCGCGGGAGGTGTCGGCAGCACTCGGCCGTCCGGGCTGAGCTCCGCGAAGGTCGCCCGTGGGGCAGGGTCCCGGGTCGTAACCTGTGCCGATGGTGCGTAAGGCGGTGACGGCGACGCAGGTGCGGACCGCGCTGCTCCAGCTCGACGCGGAACCGAACGGCACGGCACTGGGGACCCGGGATCTGGTCCGTACCACCCTGCGCTGGCTGGCGCAGCAAAATCCCGGTCACACCGTCGAGATCCGGGTACCACCGTTCGCGGCGGTACAGGCCGTCGACGGTCCTCGGCACACCCGCGGCACCCCGCCCAACGTCGTGGAAATGGATGCCGAGACCTGGCTGGAGCTGGTCGCCGGCCGGTCGACCTGGGCCGAAGCGGTCAGCTCCGGTCGGATCAACGCCAGTGGCCTGCGGGCGGATCTGTCCGCCCTGCTCCCGCTGACCCGCCCGTGACCCCGGTGTTCTCGCCCCGGCCCGGGGCCTGGTCACCCGTGTGAGCCCGCCCACACCGCCCGTTGTCCACCCCGTGTCACGTGCACAGACACCGTGCGCGTGGCGGTGAGCGTCCCGCGCCCGGTCCGGTGACGCGGCCCGGCCGTTACAGTGGGAGCGCTAGTTACCGCCCACGCAAGGAGCTCTGACTCGTGGACAGATTCGCGGCCACCAGCCACGATCCGCACCCGATCAGCCACCACGCAGGGGCTGCGCCCGACCCTGCGCCGCTCGCCGGTCGTCGCCTCG
>JBDSLP010000179.1:0-19347 GCA_039916325.1 Nakamurella sp.
GTGCATCAAAGGAACCCAACACCCACCCCGAACAAACCCCACACACAGGCCCACCCGAAACAGATGCACAGGCATAAAACTAAGCACTGACTTTCGGTACACTGTTGAGTTCTCAAACAACAAACCCGCAGCAGGTTCGAAGATCCGACGAAGGACCCTTCCCTGCTGGGGACCACACACCGCAGAGGGCTTTCGGATACCGTCACCCGATCGCATCCGCCGTACGGCGGGGGCGTCGATGACACCTCCATCGCTGGAGGTGACGCCTTCGGGGTCTGGCACTCGGACCGGCCACGCGCCTGGCGCCTTTCGGCTCCTGCGTCTTGTTCGGTACTCCGTGGTGCAACGACCAAGTTACGGGCAGATTGCCGGCTCCGCAAACCTGCAGGTCAGGAGGGGTACAGGTGCTGTCTTCGCAGGTCAGCGCGCCCCTGCGGATACCGGCCCAGCCGGATACACATCCATGAACGTGCCGGCAAATTCTGTGGCCTGGAGCACTCCGACGGTGCGGACCCGGGCAGGGTCAACCGGCGACCCGCACGCCGGCCAGCGACCGCTTGCCGCGACGCAACACCAGCCACTGCCCGTGGAGCAGATCGTCGCGGGTCGGGACGTGGTCGGGGTCGTTGATCCGGACGTTGTTGATGTTCGCGCCGCCCTCGGCGACGGTCCGCCGCGCCTCACCCAGCGACGCGGCCAGCCCGGTGCGCTGCATCAGGTGGACCACCGACGGCAGCTCACCGGCCAGGGTCAACACCCCCGCCTCCCCGAGCGCTGCGGACAGCGTCGCCTCGTCGACGGTCGACAGCTCCCCCCGACCGAACAGCGCCGTGCTGGCCGCGATCACCCCGGCCGTCGCGTGCGCGCCGTGCACCAGGGTGGTGACGTCGGCGGCCAGCGCGCGCTGCGCCTCCCGGGCGTGCGGACGCGACTGCGTCGCCTCCTCGAGCGCGGTCAGCTCAGCACGCCCTCGAAAGCTGAAGACCTTGAGGTAGCGCACGACGTCCCGATCGTCGGCGTTCATCCAGAACTGGAAGAAGGTCCAGGCACTGGTCAGCGAAGGATCGAGCCATACCGTCCCGGACTCGGTCTTGCCGAACTTGGTGCCGTCGGCCTTGGTCAGCAACGGAGTGGCCATCGCGTGCACCTCGGTGCCGGTCACCTTGCGGATCAGCTCGGTACCGCTGACCAGGTTGCCCCACTGGTCGCTGCCACCGGTCTGGAGGCGGCAGTCGTACCTCCGGAACAACTCGAGGAAGTCCATCCCCTGCAGGATCTGGTAGCTGAACTCGGTGAACGACAGCCCCTCGTCGCTGGCGAGCCGGGTCGCCACGGTGTCCCTGGACAGCATCCGTCCCATCCGGAAGTGCTTGCCGACGTCGCGGAGGAACTCGATGGCGCTCATCGGCGCCGTCCAGTCCAGGTTGTTGACGATCCGCGCCGGGTGGTTTCCGCCGAAGTCCAGGTACCTCTCCACCTGGACGCGGATCTTGTCGACCCACGCCGCAACCGTCTCCGGGGTGTTGAGCACCCGCTCGCCGCTCATCTTGGGGTCCCCGATCAGGCCGGTCGAGCCACCGACCAGGCCGAGCGGGTGGTGACCCGCGTTCTGGATGCGGCGGGCCGTGAGCAGCTGCACCAGGTTGCCGATGTGCAGGCTCGGCGCCGTCGGGTCGAAGCCGACGTAGAAAGTGACCGGGTCACCGTCGAGGGCGGTCTTCAGCGCCTCGTCACCGGTGGTCTGCTGCACCAGCCCGCGCCAGACGAGTTCGTCGTAGACCGAATCGAAGCCGGTCGGTACGGGTGCGGTCATCGGTTGCGGCGAGGTCACCGTGCCATCCTGCCTCACCCGGGAAACGGTTTCCGCGTCCCGTTTTCCGTCCTCGGGACGCGGCGGCGGTAGGCACTCACCGTCGGGTCGCCGCTGATCCAGAACCGCAGCGCCACCTCGGCCGCCGCAGCCACGCCGACCCGCGGGCCGGTGGCGATGACCGGTGGCGGCTCCGAGGGGGGCAGCCCGAAGATCGCCCCGGGGCCGTCGTCGGCGCACAGGTCACCACCGTTGGCAGCTCCGGCCGCCTCCCCGCTCCCCCACCCCAGCACGCCGGCGAGCCGGGCCGGGCCGGAGGCGAGCCGCCGCTCGGACCGCTCCGCGGGTCGCCGTTCCCGGGCGACGTCGATACCTTCGATGATCTGGCCCGCCCGCAGCAGCACCGCGCTCGCCGCCCCCGGCCGGCCGGTGACGATGTTGGCGCACCAGTGCTTGCCGTAGACGAAGTACAGGTACAGGTGGCCGGCGGGACCGAACATCACCGCATTGCGGGGGGTCTTCCCGCGGAAGGCGTGCGACGCCGGGTCCGCGGCCCCGCGATAGGCCTCGACTTCGGTGAGCCGGACCGCCACCCGCTCTCGCTCGCAGCCCGTCGTGATCACGCAGCCCAGCAGGTCGCGGGCCACCGTCTCGGCGTCGCGGGCGAAGAACGCCCGGCCCAGCGGGTCAGCCGAGGACACCGCGCTGCAACCACACCCGGTCGGCACCGATGACCTCCCGGAGTTGCGCGAGTTGCTCCGCGACCCGTGACGGCGCGGTCCCGCCGATGCCGTCCCGGGACGCCAGGGACCCCGCCACGGTGAGGACGTCCCGCACCGCCGGTGTGAGCGCCGGATCGATGGCGGTGAACTCGTCGTCGGTCAGCTCGTGCAGCTCCCGACCCGATTTCTCGGCCACCTGGACGCACTCGCCGGCGGCCTCGTGGGCGACCCGGAACGGGACGCCCTGCCGGACCAGGAACTCGGCGATGTCGGTGGCGAGAGAGAAGCCTGCGGGCGCCATCTCGGCCAACCGATCGACGTGGAAGGTCAGTGTCGCGGTCAGCCCGGTCAATGCCGGTAGCACCATCTCCAACTGGCCCACCGAGTCCAGGACGGGCTCCTTGTCCTCCTGCAGGTCCCGGTTGTACGCCAGCGGCAATCCCTTCAGCGTGGCCAGCAGGCCGGTGAGATTGCCGATCAACCGGCCGGATTTGCCGCGCGCGAGCTCGGCGATGTCCGGGTTCTTCTTCTGCGGCATGATCGACGATCCGGTCGCATAGGCGTCGTCCAGCGTCGCGTACCCGAACTCGGCGGTGGTGAAGATGATGATCTCCTCTGCCCATCGCGACAGGTCGACCGCCGTCATCGCCAGCACGAACGCGAGCTCGGCGGCGAAATCGCGGGACGAAGTGCCGTCGATGGAGTTCGCCGCCGGGGCGTCGAAGCCGAGGGCCGTGGCGATCGACGCCGGATCCAGGCCCAGCGATGAGCCGGCCAACGCCCCGCCGCCGTACGGCGAGATCGCCGCGCGCCTGTCCCAGTCCCGGATCCGGTCCACGTCCCGGGCCAGCGCCTGCGCGTGGGCGGCCAGCTGGTGGGCCAACAACACCGGCTGGGCGTGCTGGAAATGGGTCCGCCCGGGCATCGCCGCACCGGGGTGGGCCGCGGCCTGGGCCAGCAGCGCTTCCTGGAGATCGACGATCAGCAGCCCGACGCGCCGGGCGGCGTCGCGGAGGTAGGCGCGAAACAGCGTGGCGACCTGGTCGTTACGGGACCGGCCGGCCCGCAGCTTGCCGCCGAGGTCCTTACCCACCCGGCCGAGCAGACCGCGCTCCAGGGCGGTGTGCACGTCCTCGTCGTCGTCGGAGGCGACGAACGCGCCGCTGAGTACGTCGGCCAGCAGGGCGTCCAGCCCGGCGCGCATCGCCGTCAACTCGTCGGGGGTGAGCAGCCCCGCCTGGTTCAGCACCGTGGCGTGCGCCTGGGAGCCGGCGATGTCGTAGGGCGCGAGGACCCAGTCGAAGTGGGTCGACCTGCTCAGCGCGGCCAGCGCATCGGAAGGGCCGCCGGCGAACCGGCCGCCCCAGAGCTTCAGCGGACCGGCCAGGGTGGGGTCGGGAGTGGTCATGCGGATCAGTCCGTCCCGGAATCCATGGCCGAAGCCTCGTTGGCCAGGTCGATCGCGGCCGCCTCGCTGTCGGCCCACGGGGCGGCGGCCAGGCCGGCGATGGCCGCGGAGTCACCGGGACGCAATGAGCCGACAAGGGTCTCGGTGGTGTCGAGTTGGCCGAGCCCGGCGTACAGCTCCAGCTTGGCCCGGGTGTCGGCGATGTCGAGGTTGCGCAGGGTCAGCTGACCGATCCGGTCCGCCGGACCGAAGGCCGCGTCCGCGACGCGCTCCATCGACAACTTCTCCGGGTGGTAGGACAACGCCGGTCCGGTGGTGTTCAGGATCGTGTAGTCGTTACCACGACGCAGCCGCAGGGTGACGGTGCCGGTCACGGCCGAGCCGATCCACCGCTGCAGCGACTCGCGCAGCATCAGCGACTGCGGGTCCAGCCAGCGACCCTCGTACAGCAGCCGACCGAGCCGACGGCCCTCGTGGTGGTAGCTGGCGACGGTGTCCTCGTTGTGGATGGCGTTGACCAGCCGCTCGTAGACGATGAACAGCAGGGCCATCCCCGGCGCCTCGTAGATGCCGCGGGACTTGGCCTCGATGATGCGGTTCTCGATCTGATCGGACATCCCCAGACCGTGCCGCCCTCCGATGGTGTTCGCCTCGTCGACCAGGGCGATCGGATCGGTGAAGTCCACGCCGTTCAGCGCGACCGGCCGGCCGCGGTCGAAGCGGACCGTGACGTCCTCGACAGCGATCGCGATGCTCTGGTCCCAGTGCGCGACACCCATGAGAGGCTCGACGATCTCGACCGAGGTGTCCAGGTTCTCCAGGGTCTTGGCCTCGTGGGTGGCGCCCCAGATGTTGGCGTCCGTCGAGTAGGCCTTCTCCGTCGATGCGCGGTAGGGCAGCCGGCGCGCCTGCAGCCACTCGCTCATCTCGGTCCGGCCGCCGAGCTCGGCGACGAAAGTCCGGTCCAGCCAGGGCTTGTAGATGCGCAGCCGCGGGTTGGCCAGCAGCCCGTAGCGGTAGAACCGCTCGATGTCGTTGCCCTTGTAGGTCGAGCCGTCGCCCCAGATGTCGACCTCGTCCTCGGCCATCGCCCGGACCAGCAGCGTGCCGGTGACGGCGCGGCCGAGCGGGGTGGTGTTGAAGTAGGTCAGTCCGGCCGACCGGATGTGGAAGGCGCCGCACGCGAGTGCGACCAGGCCCTCCTCCACCAGCGCGGCCCGGCAGTCGACGATGCGGGCGATGTCGGCGCCGTACTCCTGGGCCCGGCCCGGAACGCCGGACAGGTCGGGCTCGTCGTACTGGCCGAGGTCGGCGGTGTAGGCGCAGGGGACGGCGCCGTTCTCGCGCATCCAGGCGACCGCGACGGACGTGTCGAGCCCCCCGGAGAACGCGATGCCGACCTTCTGGCCCTGGGGCAGGGATTCGAGAACCTTGGACACGGGGGGAGCCTATCTGTGCGGAGCGGCCGTCCTTTCGACGAGACGGCCGGCGGATCGGGGGGTGGACGCGGGACCACCTGGTGGGGCTACCCGGCGAGTTCGGCGAGGCGACGCCCCACCTCGGCGCCGGTCAGGCCGTCCCGGGCCACGACGAGAATGGTGTCGTCCCCGGCGATGGTGCCGACCACGTCGGCCAGGCTCGCCCGGTCGATCGCGCTGGCCAGGAACTGGGCGGCCCCCGGCGGGGTGCGCAACACGGCGAGGTTCGCCGAGGCGTCGTAGGTCAGCAACAGCTCGCCCAGCAACCGACCCAGCCGGTCGGTGCCGCCCTCCCGGGGACGGGGCGAGCCGTCCTCGGGGATGACGTACACCGCAGGGCTACCGTCCACCCCGCGGACCTTCATCGCGCCCAGCTCGTCCAGGTCCCGGGACAGGGTCGCCTGGGTGACCTCGATACCCGCACCGACCAGTAATGCGGACAGCTCCGGCTGGGAGTGGATTCGCCGCGCCCGGATGACCTCGGTGATCCGGGCCTGCCGGGCCGCCTTGGTCCCCGGAGCGCCGGCGGTCACGGTCGGGACCTCACACCTGCTCGAGAAGGAAAGCGAGCAATGCCTTCTGGGCGTGCAACCGGTTTTCGGCCTCGTCCCAGACGGCAGACTGCGGGCCGTCCAGGACCTCGTCGGTGATCTCCCAACCGCGGTGCGCAGGCAGACAGTGCAACACGACGGCGTCGGCGCGAGCGCGGGCCAGCAGCGCTGCATCGAGTTGGTAGGGCCGGAACGGACCGACCCGGTCCAGACCGTCGTTCTCCTGCCCCATCGAGGTCCAGGTGTCGGTGGCCAGGACGTCGGCGCCGGCGACGGCAGCGTGCGGGTCGGACACCATCGTCACCGAGCCGCCGGTCTGCTCGGCGCGCTTCGTCGCGTCGATCCCCACCCACGGCAGCGGGTCGAAGCCGGCGGGCGACGCGACCCGGACGTGCATGCCGGCGTTGGCGCCGCCGAGCATCAGGGAGTGCGCCATGTTGTTGTTGCCGTCGCCCAGGTACGTCACGGTGAGTCCGGCGAGACTGCCCTTTCGTTCGCGGACGGTCTGCAGGTCGGCGAGCACCTGGCACGGGTGGAACTCGTCGGTCAGCGCGTTGATGACCGGCACCGTCGCCGCCGAGGCCAGCGCGTCGATCCGCCGCTGGGCGAAGGTCCGGATGGCGATGGCGTCGACGTAGCGCGACAGCACTCGCGACGTGTCCTCGATCGTCTCCTCGCGGCCCAGCTGGGAGGTGCGACCGTCGACGATGACCGGCTGACCGCCGAGCTGGGCGATCCCCACCTCGAACGACAGTCGGGTGCGGGTGGAATTCTTCTCGAACACCACGGCGACGGCCTTCCCGGCCAACGGCGTGTATCCGGTCCGGTCGGTCTTGTAGGTGTCCGCCCGGTCGAGCACGGTGACGAGCTCGTCCGGGGACAGGTCGTCGTCCCGCAGGAAATGCCGGATCATGAGGCGCCGCTTTCGGTCTCGCAGGAATCGAGCAGCCCCGGGAGGGCCCGCACGAAGGAGTCGGCCTGATCCTCGGTGAGGATGAGCGGTGGGGCCAGCCGCAGCACGTCAGGGGTCGGCGCGTTGACGATGAAGCCGCCGTCCCGGGCCCGGATGGCGACCGCGGCGGCCACCGGTGCGGTCAGCACCACGCCGAGCAGCAACCCCCGGCCGCGGACCGATCCGATCAACGGATGACCGAGACCCTCGATGCCGGCGGCGATGTGCTTACCCAGGGTGGCGGCGTGGTCGACGAGCCCGTCGCCGGCCACGGTGGCCAGCACGGCCAGCGCCGCCGCCGCGCAGATCGGATTGCCGGCGAAGGTGGAGCCGTGCTGGCCGGGCTGCAGCAGGCCGGCGGCCCGGCCACTGGCCAGCACCGCCCCGATCGGCAGTCCCCCGCCGAGACCCTTGGCCAGGGTGACGATGTCGGGGACGATGCCGGCGTGCTGGAAGGCGAACCACGCCCCGGTCCGGCCGATGCCGGTCTGTACCTCGTCGATGACCAGCAGCGCCCCGCGGTCGCGGGTCAGCTGCCGGGCGGCCGCGAGATAGCCGTCGGGGGGCGGGAGTACGCCGCCCTCGCCGAGGATCGGCTCGAGGAACACCGCCGCCACCGTGTCGTCGACAGCGGCGGCCAGCGCGGCCAGGTCGCCGTAGGGCACGAAGTCGACCCCGGCCGGCATCGGTTCGAACGGCGCCCGCTTGCCGGGCTGGCCGGTGAGGGCCAGCGCGCCCATCGTCCGACCGTGGAACCCGCCCTCGGCGGCGATCATCCGCGGCCGGCCGGTGAGCCGGGCCATCTTGAACGCGGCCTCGTTGGCCTCCGCGCCGGAATTGGTGAACAGGGCCCGGCCGGCCAGCGCCGGATCGGCGAAACCACTTACGTCCAGAAGCTTCTCGGCCAGCGCGAGCACGGTGGGATGGGTGAAGAAGTTGGACACGTGGCCGAGGATGGCGACCTGACGGGACACCGCCTCGACGATCGCCGGGTGGGCGTGGCCCAGTGCGTTGACCGCGATCCCGCCGAGCAGGTCCAGGTAATCCCGGCCGTCGGCGTCGGTGACGACCGCACCGATGCCGCTCACCAGCTCCACCGGCGGGACGCCGAAGTTGTTCATCAGGGCGTGCGACCAGCGGGCGGCAGCCTTGTCGTTGTGCGACATCGGTGATGGCGCTGATCGTGTCGAGAATTCGGGCATGGTCAGACCTCCTGCGCGGCGGCGGTCGGGGCGCGGACGGTGGGGATGACCCTGGTGCCGACGGCGTCATCGGCGACGATCTCGAGCAGCACCGCATGCGGCACCCTCCCGTCGATGACGTGAGCCACCGGCACCCCGCCCTCGACGGCGCGCAGGCAGCCCTCCATCTTGGGGACCATGCCGCTGGCCAGCGTCGGCAGCAGGGCCGCGAGCTCGGCGGCGTCCACCACCGACAGCAGCGAGCTGCGGTCCGGCCAGGCGGCGTAGAGACCCTCCACGTCGGTCAACATCACGAGCTTCGCGGCGTCCAGGGCGATGGCCAACGCCGCGGCGGCGGTGTCGGCGTTGACGTTGTGCACGATCCCGTCGATGTCGGGGGCCACCGTGGACACCACCGGGATCCGCCCGGCGGCGACGTGATCGTGCACCACGGCCGGGTTCACCGCCACGACGTCGCCGACCAGGCCGACGTCGGTCGCCACACCCGCGACGTCGACGGTGCGGCGGGCCGCGGTGAACAGCTGCGCGTCCTCACCGCTCATCCCGACCGCGTAGGGGCCGTGGGTGTTGATCAGGCCGACCAGCTCGCGCCCGACCTGACCGACGAGCACCATCCGGACGATCTCCATCGTCTCCGGGGTGGTGATCCGGAACCCGCCGGCGAACTCGCCGGCGACACCCAGCCGCTTCAGCATCGCGCTGATCTGCGGGCCACCGCCGTGCACCACCACCGGGTGCACCCCGACCGCACGGAGGAACACCATGTCGGCGGCGAACGCCGTCTTCAGGGTGTCGTCGGTCATCGCGTTGCCCCCGAACTTGACCACGACGATCCGGCCGCGGTGGCGCTCGAGCCACGGGAGCGCGTCGACAAGAACCGCGGCCCGGGCAGCGGCGTCCCCGGCCGTCACGGTGACGGCCGTTGCTGACCATTCATCGACGTCCAGGCCTGTTGCACTGTCGCTCATGTCGAGTAGGCCGAGTTCTCGTGCACATAGGCGTGGGACAGATCGTTGGTCAGCACGGTCGCCGTCTCGACCCCGGCGTGGAGGTCGATCTGGACGTGTACCGCGCGGCCGGTCAGGTCCACCAGGTCGCGGTCCTCGCCGCGCGCGCCGCCGCGACAGATCCACACCCCGTTGATGGCCACGTCGAGCTGGTCCGGGTCGAAGGCCGCCGCGGTGGTGCCGACGGCGGCGAGGATACGACCCCAGTTGGCGTCGCCGCCGAAGAACGCCGTCTTCACCAGGTTGTTCCGGGCCACCGACCGCCCGACCTCGACCGCATCGTCCTCGGACGCCGCGTGCAGTACCTCGATGGCGATCTCCTTGGTCGCGCCCTCGGCGTCGGCCATCAGCTGCCCGGCCAGATCCTGGCAGGCCCGGGTGACCACGGCGGTCAGTACGTCCACGGACGGGATCTGTCCGGAGGCCCCGGACGCCAACAGCAGCACGGTGTCGTTGGTGCTCATGGCGCCGTCGGAGTCCAGCCGGTCGAAGCTGACCCGGGTGGCCGCCCGCAGGGCGGTGTCCAGGTCGGCCGAACCGACCTCGGCGTCGGTGGTGAGGACGACGAGCATGGTGGCCAGCCCCGGCGCGAGCATGCCGGCGCCCTTGGCGATACCGCCGACACGGAAGCCGGGTCCCTGGATCGAGACGGTCTTGGGCACGCTGTCGGTGGTCATGATCGCCTGCGCGGCGAGCGAACCGCCGTCGACGGCGAGATCGTCGTGAGCGGCGGAGATTCCTGCGGACAGCTTGTCCATCGCCAGCATCTCACCGATGAGACCGGTCGAGCAGACCGCGATCTCGTCGGGCGCGACTCCGAGCAGGCCCGCCACCTGAGCGGCGGTCGTGCGGGTGTCGGCCAATCCGGGGGCGCCCGTGCAGGCGTTGGCCCCGCCGGCGTTGAGCACCACCGCGGCGAGCCGTCCGCGGCCGATGATCTCCTCGCACCAGCGGACCGGAGCAGCCTTGACCCGGTTCGTGGTGAAAACGCCGGCGGCATCGAAGCGCGGTCCGTCGTTGACCACCAAAGCGACGTCGAGGTTGCCGGACGACTTGAGTCCGGCGGCGACGCCCGCGGCGCGGAAGCCCGCCGGAGCGGTGACGGTCACGGTGCGAGTCCGATCGTGGAGAGGCCGACGGTCTCGGGCAGCCCGAGTGCGAGGTTGAACGACTGGACCGCGGCGCCCGCGGTGCCCTTCGTCAGATTGTCGACCGCGGCCACCACGACCACGGTGCGGGCCGCCACGTCGAGGGCGACCTGCAGGTGCACGGCGTTCGAGCCGACCACGGACTTGGTCTGCGGCCACCGGCCGGCCGGCAGAAGATGCACGAAAGGCTCATCCCCATAGGCTTTCTCGTAGGTGGTCCGAAGATCCTCGACGGTCGTCCCGGGCGATGCCGGGGCGGTGACGGTGGCCAGGATGCCCCGGCTCATGGGGACCAGGATCGGGGTGAACGACACGGCAACCGCGGTGCCGGCAGCGGCCGACAGGTTCTGCACCATCTCCGGGGTGTGCCGGTGCCCCCCTCCGACGCCGTACGCCGACGCGGAGCCCATCACCTCGCTGCCGAGCAGGTCCGCCCTGAGGGACCTGCCCGCACCCGAGGTCCCGGACGCGGCGACGACGGTGACGGTCGGGGCGACCAGCCCGGCGGCCAGCGCCGGAGCCATTGCCAGCGATGCAGCCGTCGGGTAGCAGCCTGGGACGGCGACCCGCAGGGTGCCGCGCAGCTTCGCGCGGCCACCGGGCAGCTCGGGCATGCCGTAGGGCCAGCTGCCCGTATACGGTCCGCCGTAGAACGCCGCCCAGGCGGCCGGATCGGTGAGCCGGTGATCAGCGCCGCAGTCGACCACGAGTACGTCCGGTCCGAGCTGGGCGGCCAGCGCCGCCGAGTGTCCGTGCGGCAGCGCCAGGAACACCGCGTCGTGCCCGGCCAGCACCTCGGGCGTGGTCGCCTCGAGTACCCGATCGGCCAGCGGCCACAGGTGGGGCTGGTGCTCGCCCAGCGTCGTCCCCACGCTGGAATTCGCGGTCAGGGCGCCGATCTGGACGCCGGGGTGCCCGAGCAGCAGGCGCAACAGCTCACCGCCGGCGTAACCGCTCGCCCCGGCCACCGCTACCCGATACGTCGTCGTCATACGTTCATCCTCCGATTCTCCGACAAATAATACACATGAGTGCATGATCATTCATCACGTCCCCCGCCGGGGACGGGTACGGGTCGGCGATTCTCCGGCGGCAGCTTCGTATCGGCGGGCGGACCGGCCGCCGTCCGGAGCGGGCGGTGGGAGACTCGGGGCGCGGGTCGCGACCTCCCGCCCGAGGAGGACCGGTGACACGGCTGGACGACGCGGTCGACGAGCTGTACGCCGCCGACCTCGACCGGTTCGTCAGCCGCCGGGCCGAGCTGGCCAGGACCGCGAAAACCGCCGGTGACAAGGAGGCGGCCGCGGCGATCGCCGCTCTGCGCAAGCCCACCCGGTCCGCGTTCACCATCAACCGGCTGGCCCGGACCGACCCCGACGCCATCGACGCGCTGGTCGAGGTGGGTACCGAGCTGCACCACGCACAGACCGCGGGTGACGGGAAGCGGCTGCGGGAACTGAACTCCCGCCGCCGACAGCTGCTCGACCGGCTGACCGGCCGGGCCTTCGAGATCATCGGCCGGGAGTCCCCCACCGCCGGTCAGCGCGACGAGGTGACCGCCACGCTGACCGCCGCACTGGCCGACCTCGGGATCGCCGATCAGCTCCGGCAGGGGATCCTGGTCCGGGCGGCCGAGTCCGCCGGGTTCGGGTTCAGTCCCCCGGAGCTGACGCTGATCCGGAGTCCACGGCCAACTGCGGCCGGATCGCCAGGTCCAGCGCGCCCCGATCCGGCGGCGACGGCAGCGCCGGAGTCCGAGCCGGACGTCATCGACGGGGCCGAGCGCACCCGACGACGGGCCGGCGAGGAGGCCGAGCGGGCCGCCGCGACCCAGCGACGGCGGGACCGTGAACAGGCGGCCCATGACACGGCCGTCGCGGCGGCCGTCGCCGACGCCGGGGCCGCCGACACCGCGGTCCAGGAGGCCGTCGACCGGATGGACGCCGCACAGCAGCTCATCACCCGCCTGCAGCGGGAGCTGTCGACGGCCCGGCGAGCCCTGGAGGAGGCGCAGAAGCGCGCGAAGGTGGTCGAGCAGAAGCAGAAATCGGCCCGGGCGGCGCTGAACAAGGTGCGGGCCTGAACCCGCCCCTGCGGGAAGGCGGGGTCAGGCCTGGAAGCTCAACAACGGCACCAGCTGCTCGGCCTCGGTGAGCGAGCCGTGCTGGCCGACCAGGCGCAGCACCTTGCGGTCGACCACCCGGGAGTCCACCAGCCCGAAGTCCCCGGCGGCGGCGACCAGCACGTCACCGATCCTCGGCCGGACCCGTTCGTCGACCGTCGGGCCGAACCAGCCCTGCGCGATCGCCTCGTCACGGGTCCGGACCCAGACCAGGTCACCGAACTCCGCAGCGAACGCCTGCGCTACCCGGTCGGACGCGCCGTTCTCGACATGCAGCTGCAGGCAACGGGTCTCGCCGGCGATGTGGCGCACACCGGCGAGCAGCCGTGGCGTCTGCGCGAGGTCGTGCCGGTGAATGTGGGCCAGGTCGAGCATCCCGTGGTCGGCGGTCACCAGGAGCAGGGTGCCTTTCGGCAGCCCGCGATACAGCGTCGACATCGCCCGGTCGAGCTCGGCGACCGCGTCGCGCCAGCGCCGGGACTTCCAGCCGTGGGTGTGTCCGTTGTAGTCGACCCCGCCCCAGTACAGGTAGACCAGGCCCCGCGGGTGGTCGGTGAGCAATGCTCTGGCCGCCCCGGTGGCGTCGTGCAGCTTGGTCCCGGCCACGAAGGTGCCGCCCCGGAGCGCAGCCTCGGTGAGACCGGAACCGTCGAAGCGGTCGGGACCGATCCGGAAGGAGGGCACCCCGGCCGCGTCCATACCTTGGAAAACCGTCGGATAGGGCTGCCAGGCCGACGGATCGACACCCTCGGCCCATTTCAGGCCATTGAGCAACCGGTCGGTGTCCGGGTCGAGCATCTCGTAGCCGACGAGACCGTGCTGACCCGGCGGTCGGCCGGTGCCGAAGGAGCCCATCGACACTGCGGTGGTGGTCGGGAAGCCGGCGCGCAGCACCCGCGACCCGGGCAGCGCGCCCTTGAGGAAAGGGGCCCTGGTGGCCGCGTCGGTCAGGTTCTCGTAGCCCAGGCCGTCCACCAGGACCACGCAGACCCGGTCGACGCTCGGCAGCGGCCAGCCCGGGTTCCCGTACAGGTCGACCCCCAGGGCGGCCGCCGCCGCGGGCAGGACGCCGCTCAGCACATCGCCGGCGTAGTCGGGCACGACCGGCCCCGGAACGGTCATCGATTCAGCGACGGGAGGCGGTGGCGGCGGACAGCAGCCGGGCGAACGCCAGCGCGTCCTGCAGGGCCTCCGCCCCTTCGGCGTCGGCACTGATGCGCAGCGCCAGGTCATCACCGGCCAGCGTGCCGGTGTAGCCGTGGTCGGCGTCGCACTGGGGATCGCCGCAGCCCGCGACCTCGAGATCGACCCGGGACACCCCGCCCCAGCCGATCGTCAGGGTGATGTCCCGCCCGGACACGTCGTTGACCCGCCGGCGCGCCGGGTACTCGGCCGGTTTGCCCACCACATGGGTCAACATGACGGTGCGGACCGCACTGAGCGGGACCGCCTCCGAGGTCGCGACACCGTGCGCGTCGTCCAGGTGCTCCTCGTCACCGGCGTGGTCGTCGGCGTGCACGAAGATCAGCCGATTCGGCGTCAGCACCAGGACGGACAGATGACGGCGGATGGTGTCGGCGTCGAACGTCGTCTCACCGTGGACCAGGTGCCCGCTGACCTGTTCGCCGGCCAGCGCGACGTCGAGCACATCGGTGACGAAAGCCGGGTAGTAGCCCGCCTGTTCGATCTGCGCGGCCAGCCGCGCCGGCAGCGTGGGGAGGGTGCTCACCGGAGGACCGCCCCGCACTCCGCCACCGCAGCCGCGACCACGGCATCCCGCACCTGCTGGGCCTCGGTACCGGTCAGCGTCCGATCCGCGGCCCGCACAGTGAGCGCGAAGGCGATCGATTTGCTGCCCTCAGGCACCGGGTGGCCGGTGTAGACGTCGAACAGCCGCACCGACTCCAGCAACGGACCGCCGGCCCGTTGCAACACCTCGGTGAGACGGCCGGCCGAGACGGTGTCGTCCACGATCAGGGCCACATCCTGCAGCACCGGCGGGAACGACGAGAGGGACGGTGGTACCACGGGGCGGCGGGCCGGGAACCCGGACAGGTTCAGCTCCAGCGCCACGGTGCGGGCCGGCAGACCGAGCCGCTCCAACACCGCCGGATGCAGCTCACCCGCGTAGCCGACCGGCCAGTCGCCGACCCGGATGCTCGCGCACCGACCGGGATGCCACGGCGCGAGCGCGGCGGGCTCGACCCGGAGCTCAGCACCGGCGCTGCGGCCGATGCGGCGGGCCAGCTCGATGACGTCGGCCCAGTCGCCGATGCGGCCGGGACCCCACCAGCCGGGGCGCTCCCAGTGCCCGGCGACGACCACCGCGACGTGCTGGGACTGGGTCGGCACGCTGGCCTCGAGCACCATCAGGTCGTGGTCGGACGGGCGGGACCCGATCGTCATCACCGGCGGCCGCGGGGCGTCCGGGCGCGGCAGGAAGACCAGGCCCAGCTCGTAGAGCGCCACGTCGCGTGCACCGCGGGAGAGGTTGCGCGACACCGTGTCCAGCAGTCCCGGCAGCAGGGTCGAGCGCATCAGCGGGCGCTGCGCGTCCAGCGGATTGCGCAGCGTCGACGTCCGGCGGCGGATGTCGCCCTCGTCGATGCCCAGAGCCGCGAAATCACGGGCTCCGATGAACGGGAACGTCAGCACCTCGGTCAGCCCGATGGCGGCGAGATCGGCTGCCACCGCTCGCGTCCGGCGCTGCGGTCCGGTCAGCCCGGACCCGGCCGGGGCCTGCGGCAGCACGGAGCCGATGAGGTCGAACCCGTCCAGCCGGGCGATCTCCTCGACCAGGTCGGCGGGCCGGAGCAGGTCAGGACGCCAGGTCGGCGGAGTGACCAACAGGGCGTCGCCGGTCTCGGTCGATTCGACCTCGCACCCGACCTGGACCAGCCGATGGATGGCGGTCTCGGCGGTGACCGGACGGCCCAGCAGCCGCGCCGGCTCGCCTACCGGCATGGCCACGGTGGCCGGCGGCATCGGGAACCCGACGTCGGTACGGCCGGGCCGCACCGTGCCCCCGCCGTAGCGGACCAGCAGCTCGGCGGCGCGCTCCGCCGCCCCCGGTGCCAGCGCCGGGTCGACGTCGCGCTCGAAGCGTCGGGATGCTTCCGACGTCAGCGACCGGCGGCGGGCCGTCCGGGAAATGACCGACGGGGTCCAGTGCGCGGCCTCGATGAGGACATCGGTGGTGCGGTCACCGATCTCGGTGGCGGCACCCCCCATCACCCCGGCCAGCGAGATGGCCCCGCTGGGGTCGGCGACGACCAGATCAGCCGAGTCCAGGGTGCGGTCGACCCCGTCCAGGGTCGTCAACGTCTCTCCCGGGGTCGCCCGACGGACGGTGATCGGACCGGCCAGGGTGCCCGCGTCGAAAGCGTGCAGCGGCTGGCCCAGCTCGACCATGACGTAATTGGTGATGTCCACGGCCAGCGAGATCGACCGGATCCCGGCGGCCAGCAGGCGTCGGCGCATCCAGTACGGGCTCCGCGCGGTCGGGTCGACCCCGGTCACCCGGGTCACCACGAAGCGGTCGCAGCCGGCCGGATCGTCGATGGTCACCGGCCACGGCTCGGCCTCGTCGGCCGTCGGGCGGAAGTCGACGCCCGCCGGATCGGTGAACGGCACCGCGAAGGCCGCGGACAGCTCGCGCGCCAGGCCACGGATGGACAGCGCGTAGCCGCGGTCGGGGGTGATCGCGAGCTCCAGCACAGTGTCGGTCGCGCCGACGAGATCGCGGGCGTCGGTGCCGACCACCGCGGCCGGGTCGTCGGCGTCCAGCACGATGATGCCGTCGTGGTCGTTGCCGACCCGCAACTCGGCGGCGGAGCAGATCATCCCGTCGGAGATCCGGCCGTAGGTGGAGCGGGAGGCGATGGCGAAACCACCGGGCAGCACCGCACCCGGGAGAGCAGCCACCACGAGGTCGCCCTCGGCGAAGTTGCGGGCGCCACAGATGACCTGACGCCGGTCGGAACCCAGGGCTCCATGTCCGGTGCCGACCTCGAGGGTGACGAACCGGATCGGTTTCTTGAACTCGGTGAGCTCCTCGATGACCAGCACGCGGGCGACGACCAGGTCACCGTCGATGGCCGGCGGCAGGTGGATGTCCTCGACCTCGTGGCCGATCCGGATCAGCGCGGCCTCGACGTCGTCGACGGTGACATCGTCGGGCAGGGCCACGTACTGCCGGAGCCACTCCAGCGGGGCGCGCATCAGACCTCCGTCGGGAAGGCCGCGCTGAACCGCACGTCGCCTTCGATCATGTCCCGCATGTCCGGGATGCCATTGCGGAACTGCAGGGTGCGCTCGATTCCCATTCCGAACGCGAACCCGGTGAACTCCGCCGGGTCGATGCCGCAGTTGACCAGCACAGCGGGATCGACCATTCCGCAGCCACCCCACTCGACCCAGCCGGCGCCGCCCTTCTTCTGCGGGAACCAGACGTCCAGCTCGGCGCTGGGCTCGGTGAAGGGGAAGTAGTGCGGTCGCAGGCGGGTCCGCGACTCCGGACCGAACATGGCCCGCGCGTAGTGATCCAGGGTGCCCTTGAGGTGCGCCATCGTCAGGTGCCGGTCGATCGCCAGCCCTTCGACCTGGTGGAAGACCGGGGTGTGGGTGGCGTCCAGCTCATCGGTGCGGTATGTCCGCCCCGGGCACACCACGTACATCGGGGGCTCCCGGTGCAGCATCGTGCGGGCCTGGACCGGCGAGGTGTGGGTACGCAGCACCAGTCCGGAGTCGCCACCGTCGGGCGCGGCGATGTAGAAGGTGTCCTGCAGCGCACGGGCCGGGTGGTCGGGGAGGAAGTTCAGCGCGTCGAAGTTGAAGTACTCCGCTTCGAGCTCGGGGCCCTCGGCGACGTCCCAGCCCATGGCCAGGAAGGTGTCCACCGTCTGCTGGATGATCAACGAGATCGGGTGCCGGGCGCCGGCCGGACGACGGTTGCCGGGCAGGGTCACGTCGACCCGCTCGGCGGCCAGCACCGCGGTGTCGCGTTCAGCGGTCAGCGCGGCCAGCCGGGCCTCGTAGGCGGCCGTGACGGCCTGGAGTTCGGCGTTGATCTGCTTGCCGCGCACCGCCCGTTCCGACCCGGGCAGCCCGCCGAGCGCCCGACGGGACAGCAGCACCGGCGACTTGTCACCCAGGTGGGCGTGCCGCTCGTCGGCCAGCTCAGCCAGCGTGGCGGCGGCCGCGAAAGCAGCCAGCGCCGGGCCGACCGGATCAGGCGCCGCGGTCTCGCCGGGATCGGGTGTGCTGCTCATCGACGCGTCAGTCCTCGGTGTTCGACGGCGCCACCCCGGTGTGGGCGACGCCGGTACGGCGCGGTGCGGGGCCACGACCTGCTGTGGCGGTCCCTGTCGGCACCGACCGCTGAGCATATGCGATTCGCAGCGACCGTCCGGCGTCCGTTCGACCGGCCGACGGTACCCGTGCGGGTCGCGCTGCCGGCCCGCCGGCGCCTATCCGCGCTGCTTGGGGTTCCCGGTCGGTAGGGTGCAGGCCGTGGCCCGATCCTTCCTGTCCGAAGTGGCGTCCTCGGTACTGAAGTCACTGCTCGGCCGCCGCGGCCCCGCGCCGGCGGCCGCTCCGTCCCGTCCGGCCCCCGCGGCACCGAAGAATCCGAAGGCACGGACCGCGCATCCACCCGCCACCCCGCAGGCGCCGAGCACGGGTCGCTCGGGCGCGTCGGCGACCGTGGAGGTCGACCCCCGCAGCACCGGTCCGGTCCGGATGACCTACTCCCCGCGCACCGACGGCGACCCCGATCCGGGTGAGGTGGTCTGGACCTGGGTGCCGTACGAGGAGAACGACGGGCGCGGCAAGGACCGGCCGGTGCTGGTGGTCGCCACCGAGCAGAGCGGGACCGTGCTGGCCGTCCAGCTCACCAGCAAGGCCCACGACGGGGACGGCGAGTTCCTGGCCCTGGGCAGCGGCGCCTGGGACGCCGAGGGCCGGGCCAGCTGGGTCAATCTCGAACGGGTGTTCCGGGTGCACCCCGACGGCATGCGCCGGGAGGCGTCATCACTGGACGCGAAGCGGTACGCGCTGGTCAAGGCGGCCCTGGTGCGACGCTACCGCTGGGCCTGAGGCTCGAGGCCCAAGGTCCTCAACCTCGCGGCCTCAACCTCGGGTGGCCCTCAGCGCTCGCGGCGTTGGGCGGACGCCGAGGCGTACAGACAGATAGCCGCCGCGGTGGCCAGGTTGAGCGACTCGGCCTTGCCGTGGATCGGAACCCTGACCGCGGCGTCGGCCGCAGCGACCACGTGCGCAGGCAGGCCGTGTGCCTCGGAGCCGAACAGCCAGGCCGTCGGCAGGTCCAGCACACCGTCCCGACCAGCCGTGTCCAGATCCGTCTCGGCCGATCCGGTGGTCGCCAGGACCGAAAGGCCCGCCGCAGCGAGGGCGGTCAGGACGTCCTCGACGTCGGTCGCGCGGGCGATCGGCAGGTGGAACACCGAACCGGCCGACGCCCGGACCGCCTTGGGGTTGAACGGGTCGACGGACTCGCCGGCGAAGACGATCGCGTCGGCACCGGCGGCGTCGGCGAGCCGCACCACGGTCCCGGCGTTACCCGGATCGTTGGTGTCGACCAGTACGGCGACCAGCATCGGGGACCCGTGGTGCGCGGATCCACCCAGGGCCTGCGCCAGTGGCACATCCAGGCTCGAGCAGCGCACGATGATGCCCTGTGGGGTCTGGGTGTCGCTGAGCAACTCCATCGCGCGGCGGTTGACCACGCTGACCTCGACGTCGGTGGCGTACGCAGCCCGCACGAGGTCGACGTGCCGGGCGGCGGCGTCGGGGGTCAGGAACAACTCCCGCACCACACCCGGATGCTCCCGGGCGTAGGCCAGCGCCTCGGTGACGGCCTGCACGCCTTCAGCGAGGAACTCCCCCGCCTCGACCCGCCTCGACCGCCGGAGCAGCCGGTGCGCAGC
>JBDSLP010000180.1:0-5172 GCA_039916325.1 Nakamurella sp.
TGGCCACCACCTCGCGGGCCAGCCGGTCGGAATCGACGACCACCGCCCCCCGCTCGGCCAGCCGCGCGGAGACCGTGCTCTTGCCGGACCCGATCCCGCCGGTCACCGCGACCCTGAGCACACGTCACTCCCTGCTGCATCGTGGTCCCGCACCTCTCGTCGGACGTTGCCGCCCGGTCGGCTGAGCTGCGCCATCAGCCGTTGGCGACCACCCGGTCGAGCGCGTAGGCGGCGGTCGCCTCGAGCGCGGCGGGCAGCGCGTCGTTCGCCACGATGCCGTCGGCGGCCACGACCGACAGCGTCCAGGTGTCGTACCCGACCACGATCAGGCCACCGTCGCGGATCAGTACATCCGCCGGATGACCCATCACCGTCGTGGTCGAATCTTTCGCACCGGCCTGCCGCTCGGTGGTTGCGGTCAGCTCCATCTGGTCCCTCGCCGCCTGTTGGGAGGAGAACTGAGCCAGCACAACCTGCACCGCGATGGTGCTGCCGGCCACCCCGTACTGGCACTTCAACCGCCCGGTGATCTCGCGGTCGGGGTTGGCGGCCTCCAGCAGCCGACCGGTGCCGGCGGGTAGCTGCCCGAACACCTTGCCCAGCTCGGTCGGATTCAGCACCTTGGTGCAGTCGGCCTTGAGCGGGTCGACCGTGACGACCGGCGGCATGGTCTCCGACGTCGGGCCCGCCGACGTCGGGTCGCCGGCCGAGGTGGACACCCCCGCCGACGTCGACTCCCCCGGCGAGGTCCCGGGGCCGGCCGACGTGGGATCACCGGCTGAGGTTTCCGGACCGGCCGACGTCGTCCCGACCGCCGCGGTGTCGGCGGTCACGGTCACGATGGAGGTCGTCCGGTCGGCTGACGACGACCCACAGCCGGCGATCGTCGCCCCGCCGATCAGCAGCGCGGCGGCCATGGACATGGATCTGCTGGTTCGCATATCGACAACGGTAGTGAAGCCGGCAGCCCGGACGACGCAGGACACCCACCGCGCGTTGCCCTCCCGGTACCGCAGGAGTGATGCTGCTGACGGAACCCAACGCAGGTTGTCCCTGATGAGGGATCCCGGTTTCGACGGCAGCGAGCTTGTGGTCGTTCGGGAAGGTTTCGGGGCCGACGTCAGGGAAAGACGAACAGGGCCATCAACTTCGGACCGCATCCCGCTTCGAACAGCGTCGCCGAGACACCGGGCGATTCCTTTCCGATCCAGCACTGGCGTTCCCGGTTCAACAACACCGTCACCACGATGCTGGTGCCGGTGACCGTGGCTTGAGTCGGGGCGTATCCGAATCCGGTCGCCCAGTCGGTGGCAGCAGCGCTGGTGACCGCCACCCGGCGGGCCTCGACCTTCACTCCGGGGACGACGTCGACGCCGGCGAGGTCGAACAGTTCGGCGGCCAGCTCGAGGTCCGCCGGGTCGGCTGAGCCCGAACCGGTCGAACCGACCGGCGTGGCTGTGGTGGACTGCGGTGTCGTCGCCTCGGAAGCCGGTGAGCCCATCGACATCTGGGTGGGTTGCCGGATGGCGCCGGCCTCCCCGCTCGAACCGGTCGGCGGCGATGTCGGATTCGGCCCCGTCGGTGCGCCACCGGGGCTGCCGGCACTCACTGTCGTGCCGGCTCCGCACCCGGCGCACACCCCCAGTGCCACAACCGCCAACCACCCCGCGAATCGCTTCATCCTCCGAGCCTGCGATCCGCACACCCGGAGCGACATCGGTGAACCAGCGGGGACCGGTCCGAACCTAACGTACAGCGATCATCGGCGGCGTCATCGCGTTGGGAGCAGTGTCAGCCGCACTACCGGCCAGCGCAGCCGGTGATCGGAGCGGTTACACCGAGTGCAATGGGGGCTATAAGATCACAATTTACAGCACCACAGCATCGGGCGGATCTCCGTCATTCGTAGTGCAGCACGCGGTCGGATCTCTGTCAATACAGTGGGTGTATCCTGGATACCACTCCTACAAATTCAATTCGCCGGGCGGGAACTGGTCAGCCGCTACGAGCGGGACAATCTCTTCGGGCGGAGCAAGCTGCTCCCCCTGACGAATCATGAACAACCCATCGGCAGGAGGAGAGCAGTGCGCACAGCCAACTCCGAGCCGTGCAGCCGTTCGTTAGTCTTCCGGATTATCTAATCCTGGCTCTATCGTTGGTAGCTGCTTGCTCCTCGTCAATAGAAGCGTTCTTTATCAGCCGCGCAAGCCGCCACCGGCTCGTCATTGGGACAAGAGGGGGCCTACTACCGCCCGTGTGAGTGGGCACTTCGAAGAAGATTTACCTGGTACAGCAGCCTATTTGCACGTTCAGTCAGTCTCCTGAGGTAGCGGTCATACGTTTGGTTGCCCCCAGCGCCCCGGCTCCGACGTGACGACGGGGAGCGGGACCCGGCTTCCCCGTATGTACACCACTGAACGGGAAGCGCCAGCCAGACGGTGGGCAATACTCGGCCAGCCGCGCGTCTTCCAACCGGGGGGGCACCGGACCCCGGCACTGCGGACACAAACCTGCCAGGTCCGTGTCGGTGGAACACTCCACCACCCCGCCCACCGGAAGCATCTACGCACACCCGGTCGACGATTAACCCGTCGACGCCGAGCAGCACTGAAATACCGTGGCCCATGTCTCCGAAAGCCAGAAGGCCACGAGCCCCCACATCACCCGACGCGCCGCAATCGGCCGGGCCACTCCACCCGCCTCAAGTACCAAGAGCCACTTAAAGCGACTAATGCGCCTATTGAACATGTTTTGCGAGTGCAAGTCCGCTCACGCAGTTCGCAATACTCTCACAGGGTCTTGGAACGCCGCAATTACTGCTGGGACTACTGTGGCGCCACCAGCCGCAAAAATTGTGAGCGCAACGACAGCAAGAAAGAACAACACAGGTGGGGCAGATCCCGACCGTGACAGTATTAAACCCGCCACCATGGCACCCGCAGCCGAACCGACAGAAGCTGGGACCACTGCACGAACTAGTAATAGCGCCGTAATTATCCACCTTGGAGCACCAAGGGCTCGACGTCTGCCGATGTCTTTGCGGTGCAGTAATACATCAGCAAGAACAACCATAGCTGTTAAAGCGGCACCAGCGCCTAAAACCAACAGCAGTAGGCCCCTTCCGTATTGCCCCAACTCACCGCCGATCTTGTTTTGCAGATCAGCAAGTGAGGCCGGTGACCTAACTGCGAGACCTGTCGGATCGGGCGCGGCCAATATCGACAACGCCAGTTGTTCCACGGCAGACGGATCCGAGAATGCCCCGATTACAACGTGAAGAGACGTTAATGGCTGCGTGGCATCGGCTGCGATTACCGCTCCAGCCTCGAAATCGTCGAAAGGCGCCCGCGCGACGAACGAACCTACTATCGGAAATCGCGCGCCATCCGTTGTCTCGAACGAACCAAGTGGTTGATCGAGGCCCAGACGCGCCTGGGACGATCTAGAAATTATCGCCTCGCCCACACGCGGCCACCTCCCACGTACCAAGCTAACGCCAGCAGAAAGCTGGCCCCGCACTTCCCAAGCTGGCACTTTAGGACCGCTACCCGCCATTGATACCATCGAGGCATCTTGCGGCGTAGCCAAACCCAGAACCCGCTCTATCCCAGTCGAGTTAGCCAGTACCTGCACTGTGAGAGCTGAGATGACCTGCATCTTTGCAGTATCAGTTATCGTCAGCTGTCTAGAGCCAGCGGATTGAAGCTGCTTCTCTATTCGCGTCTCCGCCGCCGCCGACTGCCCCACCGTCAGAAGCGTGGTGATACACATTGCGCCGGCGATGATTAGGATCGTGATGCTGGAGACCTTCTGGGACAAGGCGCTACGGAACGCCTCTTTAAGCAACCCTGTTATAGATATGAGGGGAATTGGTCTTGATTCCGAACCACCTTGCTGAACCGAGCCGCTATGTAATTCATCGATCACAACTCCAACACCTCGTCTACTCGAGAAAGAACGTAATCATCGTGCGTTGCGATGATAACCGTACGCCCATCCTGGCTCGCTTGACGCGAAATTGCGTCGAGCACAATTTCAGCGTTCTTTCTGTCTAGATTACCCGTTGGTTCGTCAGCCAGAATGATGGCCGGGTCGTTGATAAGGGCACGACAAACCGCCACTCGCTGGGCCTGCCCGCCAGAGATCTCACCGGGCCTGTGGTCGGCTCGTGCTAGTACACCCATCTCGTCGAGTAGCGCGTGGCCTCGTTCGATCAGCTCTGATTTTCTCTGACCTGCATAAAGCGCCGGCTCGAGGATTGAATCCAGTATTGAACGGGTAGGATCCAATGATGCATCCTGAAAAATAAATCCGAGTCGCGTTGCCCGATACGCGGACCGCGAAGCATCCGCGTTCGAACTAACGGCAGCACCGTCGATCATCACGTAACCGCTAGTGGGTCGCAGCATTAGACCCAGTATGTATAAGAGGGTTGATTTACCACGCCCCGAGGGACCGGTAACGGCCGTGACCGACCCACCCTCAAAACTATGACTCAATCCCGAAAACAGCTCAGTTCCCCTACGCCCACGGTATGAAAAGGAAAGGCCCGAAGCCGACATGACCGCCATCAGCTGGTTGCCTGGCTTAAATTGGCGCCGCCGTCAAGTGCGACCACGCTTTGTGACAAAGTCAGTCCCGAAACAATCGCTATTCCGCTGTCTGCGCCCAGCACTGTGACATCGGCGCGGGTTCCGTCGCTGAGAATAACGTAGGCCTGACCCGCAGCGTCTTGTCGGACGGCCGCCGAAGGTATCGCGGGTCCACTAATCTCCGGCACCACCGACAGTGATGCTGACAGCGTCGTCTCTTGAACAGCGGGTAATGTTCCGCACTCGTCGCCGCAGATTGTGTCGCCATTGGGACCCACAAGCTGGAGTAGCGTGTTTCCATTCCCGTCTACTGTTTGATCCTTAATGACGGCCCGCCATTTGCTCGCCCCACTAGTAATCACGATTGGCAAGTCCGAACGCGCCAACTGCACCTGACTAGGTGACAGTGTCATGCTGAATTCGACACGCCCCGTCGGAGCCGATATCGCACCTTCGCCGTCTCTCACACGGGAGCCGACTATCAGCGTCTCCGCGAGTTGGACGGCTATTGGCAGCTTATGGACCGCTACCAGCTCACCCAGCCTAACCTCGCCCGTCACTGGCATCCCCAGTCCTGCCT
>JBDSLP010000181.1:0-19927 GCA_039916325.1 Nakamurella sp.
GACGCCACCAGCAGGACGACGTCCAGGGCGGCGACCACGAGCGTCAACCGGAACGGCCACCGACTGCGCGGCCGCGTCAACGCGACCACCGCGGCGGTCGCGGCGATCAGAACCACGATCCCGAGCACGACCCAGGCCGCCGTGCCGGGGGCGCCGACCACCACGCAGCCGGTCGCCGCGGACAGGGCGACCGGTGCGAGCACAGCCGTCCGGGTGCGACCGAGCCGGTGTGGGAAGCCGCTGACGCCGGTGGCGGCGTCGTCGACGAGATCGGGCAGCACGTTGGCCAGATGGGCGCCGAAACCGAGCAGGGCACCGGTGGCCACGGCCCACCAGGGTGGCCATGGACGTCCCGGCAGGACCAGCGTCACGACGGCGGGAAGCAGTCCGAAGCAGATCACGTACGGCACCCACGACGCCCAGGTCCGCTTGAGCCACAGGTTGTAGGTCCAGCCACTGCCGACGACAGCGATCAGGTGCACCGCCGCCGCGGCCGGTCCGAGTGGGACCGACAGCGCCACCACGGCCAGCAGGGCGATCAGGGCCGCCGCCCGGACCACGGCGACCGGCACGGTACCCGCAGCCACCGGCTTGTCGGCCCGCGAGACCGCGCGGTCCCGAGCCGCGTCGATCCAGTCGTTGCTCCACCCGATGGACAGCTGGCCGGCCAGCACCGCGAGCCCCAGCAGCACCGTGATGCGGGCACCGGCCCCGGCGCCGACCGCCAGTGCGGTGGTCAACGCGGTCACCGCCACCGTCGGGGCGGGATGGCAGGCGCCGATCAGCCCGCGCAGAAGTGCCGCGGGCGGTGTCGGGTCCTTCGACCGGGTAGCCGATCGTGATGCATCCGATCCGGTCACCCGACGAGTATGCCCCGGCGAGAGCACGGCGCAACGTACCGTAACCGGTACGGACCAGCCGGGGCATTCCCGGCGGAATCATCGGCCCGAACGAGGGGTACCGCAGGATCGAATGCAAAAGAACCGTCACGGCGAGGCGCCGGAAGTGGGCGCGATGACCCGTCCGGCCGCCATGTCGTCCGATGGCGGTCCGTCGGCCCCGGAGTGGTCTGCGGGCCGTCGTCCGCAAAACGGCCGTGTCACTCGGCGCCGCCGATCGGAACCTCCGCCCCGTGTCCAGCGCTGTACCGAAAGGACCGCCATGTCGGCCACTTCGACCTGCCCCCCCGGTGATCCACGTTCGCTGACCCGGTGCGTGCGATGACGCCGCCCGTGGAGATCGCCGAGGCGATCGAGGAGCTGTTGCATTCCGCCGTGGACCGGCTCAGTGAACCGGGACGCGGCGCGACGCGACGGATCGTGGCCGCCGGTGGCAAGCGCCTACGACCCGAACTCCTCGTCCGGTGCGCCGGACTCGGCGGCGGGACAGGCCCCGGTGGGTTGTCCGCGGACCCGGTCCACCGAGCTGCCACCCTGGGTGCGGCCGCGGCGGTCGAACTGCTGCACAGCGCCACGCTGCTGCACGACGATCTGCTCGATGACTCCGAAACCCGGCGCGGGGTGCCGGCCGTGCACCGCGCGGAAGGGCTGCCCACCGCAGTGATCGGTGGCGACGCGCTGATCGCGCAGAGCTGGCGCTCCATCGCGCGGGCCGACCCGGACGACGTTGAGGACCTCGCCGAGGCGCTGGCCGACATGTGCACCGGGCAGGAGCTCGAGGCGGGGCTGGCCTTCGACCCGGCGGCGCGGCCGCTGGACGTGCTGCGGGTCGCCCAGCTCAAGACCGGGGCCCTGTTGCGGGCGGCCTGCCGTATCGGGGGGCGCCGGGCCGGGCTGTCCGAGGTGCAGGTCCGGGCCCTGGGGTCCTACGGCTCGGACCTGGGCATCGCCCTGCAGCTGGTCGACGACGTCCTGGACGTCGCCTCCGAACCGACCCTGCTCGGCAAGCCCTGCGGGGCCGACTTCGTCGCCGGAACCATGACGATGCCGACGGTCTACGCGATCGCCGACAGCCCGTCCGCGGCCCGCCTGATCGCGCTGCTGCGCGCCGGTCTGGACCCGGCCGACGCGGAACGGGCCCGATTGCTGGTGTGGTCGTCCGGCGGTGCTCAGCGCACCGCCGACCTGGCCCGGTCCTTCGCCCGGCGGGCCGGGAAGTCGATGAACGGCGTCGTCGCGGCCGGGGGCGTCGGGTCCGAACACGCCGCGTTGGCGGCACTCCCGATGGCCTACGTGCAGTCGCAGCTGCAGACCAAGATCGCCGCCCCCGACGCCGATCTGTTGGCGCCGCAGGTCCGGCCGGACGACATCGCGCTGCTCGCCGGTCTGGACGGCTACGGCTCGGTGGCGGGGTGAGGGCGCCGGTCACCCCGCGCGCCGCCCGGCTGGGGGACTGGGTGTCCGAGGTCGTCCACACCGGCGCCGAAGGTGCGCTGCGCGGCGGCATCGATCAGCTCGTGCGCCGCAACCTCCGCGGGGTCTGGGTCACCGGCGAGATACCGGCCGGGGCGTGCGTGTGGGCGGCGAACCATCACAGCTGGTGGGATTTCTTCGTGGCCGCGGCGGCTTTGCGCGCCACCGGCCGTCGGGATGTGGGGGTTCTGATGGATGCCGGCAACGTGGGCCGACCTGGGCTGTTCCAACAGGTCGGGGTGGTCGGCACCGATCAGCTCCGGACCGCGGTGCAGATGCTGCGCGACGGGATGGCCCTGGTGGTGTTCCCGGAGGGCGAGCTGCGACCGTTCGGTGCGGTGGGCCAGGTGCACCGCGGGGCACGGTGGCTCGCCGACCGGTCCGGCGCGCAGCTGCGCGCCGTAGGGACGCGGGTCGTGATGCGCGGTCAGCAGGCGCCCGAGGCGTACCTGCAGGTGTCCGGGGCGCTCGGCCCGGATGTCGACCTGGCGCGCGCGCTCGGCGACTCGGTGGTCGGTCTGGACGCGCTGCTCGCCGGTGCCGATCCCGCAGAGCCGCTGCCCGGGTTCCGCCCGGTGGTCACCGGGGTGCGGAGCTGGAACGAGCGCTTCGGCGCGCTCCGCGGCGGCCGGTGAGGCACGTGCGGTCCCTGCGGTGGTCCGCGGTGTGGCCCGCCCTCTCGCGGTGGACGTCGGGTGCTGTGCTGTGTTTCCTCGGGGTCAAGTTGACGTCGCTGCTGGTCAACCTCCGGCTGTTCCCGACACTGCGTAGGGCGTCCCCGGCGGCGGTTCGGCCGGCCGGGCGGGTGGCGTTGCTGGTACCGATGCGCGACGAGGCGCACCGGCTGGGCCGGACGTTGCCCGGCCTGCTCGCCGCCGGCGGCGACGAGGTGGTGTTCCTCGACGACGGGTCGACCGACGGCACCACGGCGGTCGTGACCCGTAGCGTGGCCGAGATGCGTGCCGCCGGAACTCTTCCCGTGTCGACCGCGGTCCGGACAGTCACCGGCGCACCCCGTCCGGAAGGGTGGACAGGCAAGACCTGGGCCTGCGCCCAACTGGCCGACTTGACCGACGCCGACGTCCTGGTGTTCTGCGACGCCGACGTCGTGCTCGGCCCGCACGCGCTGGCCGCCGTGCTCACCGAGATGGACCGGCAGCAGGCGGCGGTGTTCTCCGTCTTCCCGCGACAGCTCGTCGGCAGCTGGGCCGAGCGGCTCCTCACCCCGCTGATCACCGATGTGGTGCTGTGTTTCCTGCCGTTCCCGCTCTTGCGGGCGCCCGCCCCGTCGGCGGCGACGGCCAACGGGTCGGTGCTGGTCTTCACCCGGGAGGCCTACCGCGCGCTCGGCGGGTTCGCAGCGGTCCGCCACGAGCTCGTCGAGGACGTCGCCGTCGCCCGCCGGACCCGCCGGCTCGGGCTGCGGTTGGGTCTCGCGCTCGGCGGTGACCTGGTGGCCACCCGGATGTACGACGGACCGGCGGAGGTCGTGGTCGGACTGGGGCGCGGCCTGGTCGCGGTGGCCGGTGGCCGTCGGTGGCCGGTCCCGCTCGGCCTCGCCCTGCACCTGATCGCCTACACGGCACCGATGCTGCTTCTCGGCTCGCCCCGGTGGCGGCTGGCGGCGGCGATGGGTGTGGTGGAACGGTTGCTCGTCGAGGCCAAGACCGGGGGCCGGGACTGGACGGCGGCGGTGCTCGTCGCGGCCGCGCCCCCGGCCGCGGTACCCGTGGTGCGGCAGGCGCTGCGCCGCGAACAGATCTGGAAAGGGCGTCGGTACTCGTGAACGACCTGGAGCTCGGACCCGGTGACCCGCCCGGACTGCCCCGACCGGCGGGGGTTCTCGGGATCGGTCATCTTCCCCGGTGGACCTCCGACCCACTGCGTCTGCTCGAGGAGGGCGCCGCGTTGGGACCGGTGTTCTCGATCCGGCTCTGGCGGCCGGTCACGGTCGGGTACACGCCGGAGTGGAACCGGGCCGTTCTCGGTGATCTCGACACCTTCCACAGCAAGGGCAGTCTCAGCCAGCTCTCGCCGTACCTGTCGGCCGGTGTGGTCTCGCAGGACAACCCGGGTCACCGGGAGCGGCGGGCCGAGCTCAACCCGACCTTCCACCGGCGGGCGGTGACCACCGCGTTCGGGACCGACTTCGGTGATCTGATCCAGCGCGCCCTGCCGACCGGCGAGTTCGACGCCGGCGCGTGGGCGTCCGAGGTGGTCCTGGCGATGCTGGCCCGGGCGTTCTTCGGGGCGTCGTTCCCGGCCGGGGTGCTGGAGTCCTACGTCGCGCCGCTGGACAGCCCGATGCCCGGTCCACTGCTGCGGCGGCCGTTTCGCATCCGGAAGATGAACGCCGCCCTGGAGTCCGTCTTCGCCGCGCCCGAGAAGGGTTCGTTGGCGGAGCTTTTCGCCGACCTGGCCGGGGGCGTGGAGGAGGCTCGGGTGGTCATCGCCGCGGCCTACGACACAACCGCCCACAGCCTGGCCTTCGCGCTCTGGGAGCTCGCCGCCCGGCCCGACCTGAACGAGCCGTCGATGACCGCCCGGATCGTCGACGAGACCCTGCGGTTGTATCCGTCGGGCTGGATCGGCAGCCGCATCTGCACCACCGACACCGTGGTGGACGGCGTTGCGGTCCCGGCGGGCCGGATGGTGCTCTACAGCCCTTATCTCACGCACCGCAGCCCGGACCTCTGGCCGGATCCGCAGCGGTTCCGGCCGGAACGCTTCGACGGCCCGAAGCCGGCGTGGGGCTACATCCCGTTCGCGGCCGGCGAACGGACGTGTCTGGGCGCGGGCCTGGCGACACTGATGCTGCGGACGGCGGTCTCGGCCTTCGCCGGGGCACTCCTGGAGCGGGTGTCCGGCGACGGCAGGGTCCGCGGCGGGCTCACGCTGGCCCCGGCCGGTCCGTTGCGGCTGCGGCGGGCGGGCTGAGATGGCGCACTTCACCTACCTCGCCGTCCTGCTGGCCTGCGTGATCGGCACCCTGCCGCTGGAGTTCGTGTTCCGGGCGCGGGTGTGGCGCCGGATCCGGCGCACCGCGCTGGCGATCCTGCCGGTGGCTGCGGTCTTCGTGACCTGGGACTACCTGGCCGCGGCGGCCGGTTGGTGGTGGTTCGACCCTGACTACCTGACCGGCGTCTGGATCGGCGGGCTGCCGCTGGAGGAGCTGCTGTTCTTCGTCGTCATCCCGGTCTGCGGCATCCTCACGATCGAGGGTGTGCGTCACGTCAAGCCGCACTGGGGCGAGGCGGCCGACCTGCCGATGGACCCGGCTCAGCGACCGGACCACGAGGACGCCCGGTGATCGACTACATCTACACCATCGCCGCCGTCGTCTCCGTGCTCGCCGCAGTGGTCGTCGACTTCCTCCTGCTGCGCACGAGACTTCTGACCACGAAACTCTTCTGGGCCAGCTACGCGATCGTACTGTTCTTCCAGTTCATCGTGAACGGCATCCTTACGGGGCTGTCCATCGTCCAGTACCACCCGCGGGTGATCCTCGGACTGCGGGTGTTCTACGCGCCGGTGGAGGACATCGGCTTCGGCTTCGGCATGGTCACGATGACGATGTCGGGCTGGGTGTGGTGGGCACGCCGGGAGCGCGCCTCAGCATCGTCCGGGTCGCGTCGGTAACAATGCGGCCGGCGATCCGGGCCCGCCGTCCGCGGGACACCCGGATCCGAGGTCCGAAGACCTGGTAGTCGGCCTGCTCGACCGCACTGAGGATGTCGCCGTAGAGCTGGTAGGCGACCCGGACACAGCCTCGGGCGCCCGGCGCCAACATGGCGATGCCCGGCTCGGAGCGGCGGTAGATCCCCCGGGTGCGGTCGATCTCGGCGGCCAGCATCCCGCGGACGGCGTCATCCACCACCCCGGACTGCAGCCGGTCCCGGTCCAACCCGAAGGCCGCCAGCGAGGACATCGGCAGATAGATCCGACCGAGCCTGAGGTCCTCACCGACGTCGCGGATGAAGTTGCTGATCTGGAAAGCCACGCCGAGGTCGGCGGCGTACGGTGCGGCCTCCTCCACGGACGTGACCGTGCCCATCACCGGGGTGACCATCAGCCCGATCACCGCGGCACTGCCCCACACGTAGCGGTCCAGGTCGGCGTGGGTGGCGTACTCGCAGACGGTCAGGTCCATCCGCATCGAGTCCAGGAAGGCGGTGAACAGGGCCGGGTCGAGCTGATAGCGGTCTGCGGCGTCCAAGGCTGCCCGCACTGTCGGGTGGGCGTCCGCCGGTGCGGTCATGCTGTCCGAGAACTCCTGCAGTCTCGCCGCTTTGGATTCCGGGGTGGCGTCGGGGGAGGGATCGTCGACGATGTCGTCGGCGGTCCGGGCGAAGCCGTACAGCGCGTGAACGGCCGATCGACGTTCCGGCGGCAGGAAGCGGGTGGCCAGAAAATAGGTCCGGCCGTGCTCCCTGGCCAGGTCACGACTGATCCGGTAGTCGTGGCGCAGCAGCGGATCCGTGATGCCGGCGGCGTCCAGCTCGGCGTCGACCCGCTGACTCACCCGGCTGGTCATCCGACGGCTCCGGTGATCCTCTCGGCGGCCAACCGCCCGGAGAGCAGCACCATCGGCACGCCGACGCCGGGCTGGGTGTTCGCGCCGCAGAAGACCAGGTTCTCGATCGACCGGTCGAGGGTCGGCCGACGCAGCGGGCCGGTCTGGAACAGGCTGTGGCTGGCCGAGAACGGCGCCCCGGCCGCGATTCCCATCTGGCGCCAATCGGCCGGGGTGACGAGTCGCTCGACCTCGATGCCCGCCTCGAAGCCCGGCAGTCCGCGCTTCTCCATCGTCTCGACCATCTCGTCGCGGTAGCGCGGACCGAGTTCGGACCAGTCCAGCGCGGCACCGGACACGGTGTTCGGGCAGGGGAACAGCGCGTAGTAGGTCTGCTTGCCGTCCGGCGCCAGCGTCGGATCGGTCGCGGTGGGGTTGCTGATCAGGAACGACGGATCGCTCATCAGCTCGCCCTTCTTGATGATCTGGTCGAACGTCGATTCCCACGCCGTGCCGAAATCGATGGTGTGGTGCAGGAGGTCGTCGTAGCGGGTCTTACTTCCGACGTGCAGCAGGACACACGACGGCGAGTAGTCGAGTCGCTTGACCGCCCGCGGGGTGTACTGCGGGTCGAGCAGCTCCCGGTAGGCGATCGGTAGATCGGCATTGACCACCACGACGTCGGCGTCGAAGCGCTCACCGTCGTTGGTGACCACCCCGCGGGCCCGGCCGGCGTGCACGTCGATGTGCGAGACCTCGGTGCCGTAACGGAATTCCACGCCGGCGTCGGCGGCGGCGGCGGCCAGCGCCGCCGGCACCGCGTGCATGCCGCCCTTGGGGAAGAACACCCCGCGGACGCAGTCCATGTAGGAGATCACCGAGTAGATGGCCAGCGCGTCCTGCGGCGCGAGACCGGCGTACATGGCCTGGAAGGAGAAGATCCGGCGCAGTCGCTCGTCGGTCAGGAAGGAGTTCACCACCGACGACAGCTTGCGGAGTCCGCCCATCGCCAGCAGTTTCACCGCCGGCGCGCCGATCAGGCCGGCGACGCCGTCCAGGTTGGCGTCGATGAACGTCGGCCGCTCCAGGTCGTACATCTTCTGTAGATAATCGACGAAGCGCCGGTAACCGTCGACATCGCCGGGCGCGCAATGTTTCTCGATCTCAGCCGTCATCGCCTCGGCGTCGGTGTGCACGTCCAGCACCGAGCCGTCGGCAAAGCGGGCCCGGTAGCCCGGGTCGACCCGGACCAGGTCCAGCCGGTCGGTGAGGGTCTCGCCGACGCAGGCGAGGGCATCCTCGATCAACTCCGGCATGGTGAGGACGGTCGGACCGGTGTCGAACTGGAAGCCGTCCAGATCCAGCCGTCCGGCGCGTCCGCCCGGTAGGAGTTCCTTCTCCAGGACGGTCACCGACCGGCCGCTGCCGACGAGCCGCAGGGCGGCCGACAATCCACCCAGGCCGGCGCCGACGATGACCACGGATCCGGTGGGACCAGGCACAGTTCTCATAGGTGTGACGGTACCCGGCACCAACGCCGGCAGACCGCCCCGAGGCGGGGTGTGACCACCCCGATACCGCAGGGGATGAGCAGCCTCGTCGCGCTGACTACATTGGACTCCTGGCCCTCCGCGGGGGTGGTGCCGGAAGAACGGAAGGGCGCTGCTGATGGTGGACGACCTCGTGGTGCTGGTCGATGCGGCCGGCACCCCGATCGGTGAGGAACGCAAGTCGCAGGTGCACACTGCGTTCACCCCGTTGCACCTGGCCTTTTCGGTCTACCTGTTCGACGGCCGGGGCAACGTCCTGATGACCCGTCGCGCGCTGTCGAAGTTGACCTGGCCGGGGGTCTGGACCAACAGCTGCTGCGGCCATCAGAGGCTCGACGAGCCGCCGGCCCAGGGTGTCGGCCGTCGCACCCACACCGAGCTCGGCCTGTCCATCGACGACCTGCGTTGTGTCGTTCCCCATTTCGCCTACCAGGCCCGCGACGCCAGCGGCGTGTGCGAGAACGAGATCTGCCCGGTCTTCGTCGGTACCGCAGTCGAGCCCCACCGTGACCTCAACCCTGACCGCTCCGAGGTCATGGAACACGCCTGGGTGCCGTGGGCGGAGCTGGTCAACGCGATCCGGAGCGCTCCGTTCGCCTTCAGCCCGTGGTGCGTGGAGCAGATCGCCGCGTTGACCGCGAGCGAGGACCCCCAGGTCCGGCTGGCCTGAGGGTCGTCCTCGCGGGTCGGTGATGCTCGGGTCAGTGGCAGTGTCCGGCGGGCACGCCCCCCTCGACGGCGGTGGAGACCGCGCCGTGGCCCGGCGCCGGTGCGACATCCAGCGATGGGTTGCGGTCGAAGAAGCCGAACGGCTTGAGCCAGAATGACACCGTGTCGGCCGGCATCACCGGCCAGTCCTCTGGCCGGGTCAGGTGGTGAAGCCCGAACACGTACCAGAGAACGACGTCGGTACCGACGAGATTCTCGGCGTCAGCGGTCCATCGGGTCATCCCCTCGTCGACCTCGCTCTGGGTCGGGTACGTGCCGGCCGGCCAGCGTTCGTCGTCGTGGTGCCTGGTGACCCAGAGGTTGTGGCCGATCACCGGGGCCCGCAGGTACTGCGGCGCGGTCGGATCCATCATCGACGGGAAGCATCCGGTGGGTACCAACTTGTAGGCCACCGGGGTGCCGAGACCATTGGTGCGCTCGGTGCTCTGGACCTTCCACGACCGCTGGGTGGCCCAGTTGTAGTCCCGGCCGGCCATCGACTCGTCGGCGATGCGGGTAGCGGTGGTGACGAGGTCCAGCCCCTGCGGGTTGGCCGCGCTGATCGGGGCAGCCATCGAGTCGATCTCGAGGACCTCGTTGGCCTGACCGTCGATGTCCAGGTCGAGCCGGGCGACCAGGAAGTGCTGGTGGAACGGGGCGTAGGTCCGCTGGTCGACCAGGGTGCCGGTGGCCGGCGTGGCGGCGCCGTCGGCGATCGGCGTGGTGACCATGATGCCGGTGGCCCGGACCTCGCACTCGATGTTGCCGTCCTGGTAGAAGCGCCAGTAGACGAGGTACTCGTAGTTGGCCACCGTCGCGTGGATGGAGACGACCAGTCGCCGCATCCGGCGGACCTCGGTGCTTGCGGTGGGGTCGACGTGCTTCCACAGCACGGCGTTGTCCTCCTCGTGAATGCAGACCGCGTTCTCGATGGTGAAGGGCTCACCCCGGCTGTCGGCGAGAGTGGCATCCAGGTAGCGGATCTCGCCGAGGCAGTCGCAGCCGAGGGTGAGTGAGGTGGTCATGTTCCCCAGGCCCCACTCGCCGATGTCGTAGGCGGTCCGCCGGTAGTGGTCGAACGAGGAGTCCCGGTACGGGACGATCATCTCGGCGAACGACATCCGGTGCGCCACCGAACGTGTGGTGCCGCCGTCGGCATAGCCGACCTGATGCAGCACCAGTCCCTCGCGATCGTTGAACCCGATCCGCATCGACCAGTTCTGCCAGCGCAGGGCATGACCGTCCAGAGTGAACGAGACCCCATCCGGCTGCGTGACTTCCAGCGGCTTGAGGTCGGTCCGGAGCTGCTGCCCTTCGACCAGGGCCGGGGCGTACTCACCCCGCACCGGGGCGCGCGGGGCGATCGGGCCCTCGGACTCGTCCAGCTCCAACAGCTCCATCGTGTTCATGTCGACGATGAGCTTCAGCCCCGACAGCGGGCCTGCGTAGGGGTTCGCCCCGGGTCCCGACCGTATCCAGATGTCGGCCCAGCCGAGCCGCCGGTCGCGGTACCGCTCCGGCATCAGCGCAAGTCCGAAGGTCCAGACGTCGATGAGGACGAGGTCGAGGTCGGTGACGCCGCGCTCGGCCAACGCCGCGATCACCTGCGGGTCGGCCTTCATCGCCGTCTCGCAGTCGTGCCACTCGTCCACCGTGAAGTTCGGGGTGACGCCAGGGATGGGGATGAAGGACACGACCTCGGCGCTGCTGTCCGTCAGGTCCACCAGGGCCTCGTAGGCCCGGTTGTCGCTGCGGTCCCAGACCACCGCCCGGGCCCGCCGGGGCAGCGGGGAGCCAGGTGTCCAGGCGAGCAGATCGGTCTTGGCCGGCTCGGCCAGGGTCAGCGAGGCGTAGCGGAACGACGGTCCGACCCCGGCGTCGGCGGACAGGGTCGCGCTGGCGCGGCGGATCTCGTCGGGTGTGAGCTGGTCCAGCGGGTGCGGCATCGATTCTGTTCTCTCACTCGGTGGGGACCTCATCATGGTCGATCCCCAGGGATCGTGGGGCAGTGCCCGGCGGGCTCGGTGATGTCGCGGTCGGGCCCCGTCGGGAAGTGGATCGTGTCATGGTGATGCCATGCCTGATCTGACGCGCGGCGCCAACGCACCGTTGAACTCGACCAGTGTCGACATCTCTGTGGCCGGGGCCAAGCACGGGGCGGTGGATCTGATCGTCTTCCAGCTCGGCACCGACCGGATGGTCCGATCCGACGCCGATTTCGTCTTCTTCAATCAGCCGACCTCGCCGGAGGGCGCGGTGACGTTGGCGGCCGGCGACCGGGTCACGGTGAACCTGGCGGCCGTCCCCGTCACGGTGGAGACACTGGCCGTGGCGGTCGCTCTGGACGACTCGATACCGGGCTCGCTGGCCGGCATCAGCGGGCTCGCCGTGTCCGTCCGGGGGGCGGGCGAGTCCGATGACCTCCGGGCCGCCGCAGACGGGATGACCATCGAGCGGGCCGCTGTCCTGGTCGAGATCTACCGCCGGGCGGGCGCCTGGAAGGTCAAGAACATCTCCGCCGGCTGGGCCGGCGGGCTGGCCGCCCTGGCCACCGAGCACGGGGTCAGCGTGGACGACGACCCGGCGCCCGCCCCGCCCGCGGCCGGCCCGGCTCCTGCGGCCCCGCTCCCCACCGGCCCGGCTCCAGGGGCCCTGCCCCCCGCAAACCCGTCTCCTGCGGCTCCGTCTCCTGCGGCGCCGGTAGCGCGGGACATGTGGGACACCGCCGGTTCGCTGCCGACGTCGACGAGCGTGGTACCTCCCACTCCCGGCGACTGGCCGCCCCCGGCCCCGGATCCGCTGTCGCCGCCGCCATACCAGGCGCCGATCGCCGGCAGAGGATAGGGCGACCGGTTCCCGACGCCCCCGGGGGGCTCCTGTCGATCCTGGGCGCACTGCACCGACGGTGCTTGCTGGGGCGCGTTTTCGGGAACTGACCGGGCATGACCTCACCGATCGCACCCTTTGACGACACCCCGACGCCTGTCGCATCCGCCGGCCTGGTGGTCATCGGCGGTGGTCCCGCCGGCAAGGCCGCCGCCCTGGCCTACCGCGAATCCGGCGGCTCCGGTCGGGTCGTCCTGATCTCCGCCGAGGACACGCTGCCCTACCGGCGCCCGCCGCTGTCCAAGGGCTTCCTCGGCGGCGACGTCGCCGAGGACGAGATGCTGCAGCGTCCCGCGTCCGACTACGCCGACCGGCAGATCGAAGTGTGGCTGGCTGACCCGGTGACCTCGCTGGACACCGGCGAGCGGATGGTACGCACGACGTCCGGACGGGAGATCAGCTACGAGTCGGTGGTGCTGGCCACCGGTGTCGCCGCGGTGGTACCGCCGATCGAGGGCGGTGACCATCCCGCGGTGGCCCGGCTGCGATCGCTGGACGATGCGCGCTTCCTCAAGACCGCCGCCGAGAGCGCTCAGCGCGCGGTCGTCATCGGATCGGGGTTCATCGGGTGCGAGGCGGCGGCGACGCTGGCCGGCCGTGGCCTCGCGGTGACGCTGGTGACGGCGGAGGAGCTCCCGCAGCTCGCCCGACTCGGTCGGGCGGTGGCCCAGCGGATCGCCGGCTGGCTGACCGACGCCGGTGTGACGATCGCGGCGTCCGAGCCGGCGCGCAGCATCGACCCCGACGGGTCGGTCCGTACCGACATGTCCAGCCACCACGGCGAACTCGTCCTGGCGGCGCTGGGCGTGACACCCAACAGCGCGGTGGCCGCCGCGGCCGGGCTCGAGCTGGCCGATGGTCGGATCGTCGTCGATTCCTCGATGGCGACCGCCGCCCCGGGCGTCTACGCCGCCGGTGACGTCGTGTTCGCTGAGAACGCCTCCGCCGGTCGACGGCTCAAGGTCGAGCACTGGAACGACGCCGAGCGGATGGGGCAGATCGCCGGGCGGGCCGCGGCCGGTGTGGCAGACACCTGGACCGACGTTCCCGGATTCTTCTCCACCATCGCCGGCCACACGATCAAATACCGGGCGTGGGGTGACGGCTACGACGGCGCCGACGTCGTGGAGCACGACGACGGGGGTTTCACCGTCTGGTACTCAACCGAGGGGAAGACGGTGGGTGTGCTGACCAACGACGCCGACGACGACCTGGAACGCGGCGCCGAGCTGATCGCGCAGGGGGCGCCGCCGCCGGCGTCCTGATCAGGGCTCAGGATGTGGTGATCAGCGCTCGGCCGGCGGTCACCCAGGCATTCATCCCGCCGTCGAGCTCGACGATGTGGGTGTAGCCGAGGGCGGTCAGCTCCGGCACGGCCTGCGCGCTCATGTTCCCCGACCGGCAGTACACAGCCAGCGGGGTGTCGTGATCGGCGGGCAGCTCGGCCAGGTGGGCGGGGATCTGGTCGAACGGGATCATCCGATCGTTCGCATTGAGCTTGCCCTCGAACGGCACGTGGACGTCGATGGTCACCGTGCCCGGCTCGGCCATCGCGGCGGCGAACGCGGCCGGGTCCAGGAGCGCGGGAGCGGCTGCAGCACTGTTGGACGCCGCCGGTGCCGCGGTTGACGGCGGTGATCCGACCGGGTTCGCCGGTGTCCCGCTGCAGCCCGTCAGGACCAGCGCTAACAGTGCCGGGACGACGATGATACGGGGGCTTCTCATCCCGTCACGGTAACCGGAAGGAACCTCCGGGCGTCGGGAGCCGGATCGGACGCGGGAGCGCGGTCGGCAAGACTGGTCGGATGGACGAGGCGAACGCGGCACAGGTAGGGCTGGCGGCACTGGTCACCGCACTGGCGCACGACGTGGTGGTCCTGGACCCGGCCACCGTCGATCGCTACGCCACCGACTGGACTGGGCTCCGCGCCCACGGCCCGGCGCTGGCGGTCCTGCGGCCGACCACGGTCCCCGAGGTGCAGCAGATCATGCGCCTCGCCCACGAGCACCGCCTACCCGTGGTGGTCCGGGGTGCCGGCACCGGACTGAGCGGTGCGGCGATCGCACCGCCCGGTGGTCTCGTGCTGTCGACGGAGCGGCTGAATCGGATCGTATCGATCGAGCCCGACGACGAGATCGCCATCCTGGAGCCAGGTGTCATCACCGCTGAGCTGGATCGGGCAGCCGCTGACCACGGACTGCGGTACGCCCCCGACCCGGCCAGCTACGCGATCTCGACAATCGGCGGCAACATCGCCACCAACGCCGGCGGGTTGCGCTGCGTGAAGTACGGCGTCACCCGTGAGTCGGTGCTCGCGCTGGAGGTGGTGCTGGCCGACGGGACCCTGATCAGCACCGGGCACCGCACCATCAAGGGTGTGACCGGTCTGGACCTGGTCGGCCTGTTCGTCGGGAGTGAGGGCACCCTGGGGGTCGTGGTCGGCGCGACGCTACGGCTGCGACCACTGCCGGTGCGTACCGAGACGTTGGTCGCCTTCACCGCCTCGTTGGCCGACGCCGGGGCGGCGGTGCAGGCGATCGTGCGGTCCCGGGTGCAGCCGAGCATGGTCGAGCTGATGGACGCCGGCACGATGGCCGACATCGACCGGCACAGCGGCTCGGACCTGCTGAACCAGGGGAAGGCCCTGCTGCTGGTGCAGACCGACGGGTACGGCGCCGATCGGGAGGCCGACGAGCTGGTCATGGTGATGGCCGCCGCCGGGGTCGACGCACGGCGGGTCCACGGGGCGGAGGCAGACCGCTTCGTCGAGCTCCGCCGGACCGGGCGTGGCCCGCAGCCCGATCGGTGGAAGGTCGGCGGGGACGTGGTCGTCCCGCGGTCGAAGCTGGTGGCGATGATCCGGACGATCGAGGAGATCGCGGTCCGCCACGGGCTGATGGTGGCCACGCTGGCGCACGCGGGGGACGGGAACCTGCATCCGGCGCTGTCGTTGCTCAAGAATCCGGGCGAGACGCGACCACCGGCGGTGCTGGATATTGCCGCCGATGAGCTGGTCCGGGCGGCGCTCACCCTCGGCGGCACCATCAGCGGCGAGCACGGCGTGGGGATCGTGAAACGGCGGTGGCTCCGCGACGAACTGGGTACGGCTCAATTACAGCTGCAACGCGCGGTGAAGGCTGCGCTCGACCCGCTGGACATCCTGGCACCGAACTCTTTCCTGGCCGAAGACGGCAGTGAACCGCACTCACTGGTGCACCTGGTCGATCGCCCCGTGGGGTGAGCGCGATGGGGCGGCCAGTGGCGTCCTTTCACTTTCGCCACATCCACTCCCATTAACGCGCAGGCGATTCGCGGAGCCGGTCCAGTATTTTGTGCGCTCGATCCTGGCGTTGGTTGCTCGGCGGGCTTTGATCGCCGGGACCCCGATCGTGGAGGCGAACAACCCGGCGAAAATGTTGCCGTTGACGAACGCACCCAGACTGCCGACCATCGGCTTGATCACCGCCGTGGCGTCGGCCGGTATCATTCATCGAAACCCGGCCGTGTCCTGATTGGTTGGCTTCGGTATCTGCATCCAAGCCAACGTCCTGAGACGGATCCGCCGCGCCGGTCATGGACTCTCCGCCCACCCAGCGGTGTTGCGGATCGCCACGCCACTCGCGACTTGACCGAATTCCGCGCCGGCTGTCCGGGTTGCCGCGGTGGGCGCTGCTTTCGCGGCGTCCTACCGGGCGTTGCAACCTCGCGCCCGGGTCTCCCAGCGACCCGGCCGGAGCGGCACCCCGGTCCCGGCCGGGCTCGCCGAACTCGGAGTGCCGGCCTCGGATCATGATCGGTATTCGGGGTTCTCGAAGTCGAACCGGGTGCCGGCGTCCCATTCTTTCCGCTGGTTCCCGTAGGCGGGGAAGCCGCCGGTGTCCTTCAGCATCCGGGCCAGGTGCAGCAGGTTCCAGGTCATGAAGGTCGTGTTGCGGTTGGTGAAGTCGTTCATCAGCCCGGCTCGGGTGCCGTCGTCGAGGAGGTCGCCGTAGCTGGGGCCGGGCCCGGCCTCGCCGATCCAACCGGCGTCGGCCTGCGGCGGGATGCTGTACCCGACGTGTTGCAGGCTGTACAGCACGTTGGACGTGCAGTGTTTGATGCCGTCCTCGTTCCCGGTGATCACACACCCACCGACCCGGCCGTAGTACAGCCATTGCCCCTTGTCGTTGAGTTCACCGGAGTGGGCGTAAAGCCGCTCGATGACTTTCTTCGTCTCGCTGCTGTTGTCCCCCAGCCAGATCGGGCCGCCGATCACCAGGATGTCCGCTGCCAGGACCCGCGGGAACAAGTCGGGCCATTCATCGACATCCCATCCCCGGTCGCGCATGTCCGGGTAGACGCCGGTGGCGATGCCGTGGTCGACCGCTCGGAACTGGTCCACGCTGACGCCTTGCTTGGCCATGACGTCCGCGCTCACATCGATGAGCAGTTGGGTGTGGCTTGGCCCCGGGGACCTGGTCAACGTGGTGTTGATGAACAGTGCCTTGAGGTCCGAGAAATCCTTCGGTCGATCAACCACGACGTCTCCTTTGAATCAGTCCGGAATGTCAATTTGTCCTCTAACGACGTCAGTACACCAGGCCGCAAATCTGACCAGAGACACCTTCGAAGGCTCCACAGCGTTGGAGCGCCGACATCGGCGAATTCGGTTGCCGTCGGGCTGCCCCACCGCTGTCTACACCTCGCGATTGAACGCTCCCGCTCACCTGGTCGATGGGTGTGTTGCTCAGGAACACCGGCATGATCAGCGCGATGAGGACGATCAATCCCCAAAGAGCGGGCGCCGACCCGAGGGCTTGTTCCCGTCGGGCGGTCACCCGCTCGGCCTCGAGCTGGCTGCGGGTGAACCACCAGGGATCGGTTCGGGCCTCCAATCGGTAAAAGACGGCTCCCAGGGCCGCGCCGTAAGCCAGATGACCGACCAGTGAGGGGAATGCTGCGGCGAGCCCGGCGGCGTTCCACGAAGGGGCCTGGCCGCCGAAGATGGGTAGCAATGTGAGGCCGCCGAGTACCCACCACAGAAAACCGTAGGACACCCCCCATCCGACTCCGGAGGCCAGGTCGAAGCTGCGGCGGCGAAACAACAAGGCGTAGGAGACGCCGATGATCTGGGCGATCACCAGATGTACCACCAGCCCGGCCGCGGGGGCCCGTGCACCGATCAGCCCGGCAACCGTGGGCAGCTCGTTCACGAGCACCATCACCACGGTGAAGAGCAGCCCGCCGGCCAGCCCGGCCAGCGCGCCGTAGGCGGTGGCCCGAATCCCCCGGGTGCCGAGTGATTCGGTACGCAACATTCGGACGTCGTCGACGAACAGCCACCGGGAAAGCCCTCCCAGCGCGGTGAAGACGAGGCCGATCCCGGCGCCGAGAAGCAGGTAAAGGGGCAGCCGGTCGACCGCGGACACTGCCGCGGCGGGCGACCAGTCGAGCACCCCGCCGGCCAGCAGTGGCGGAAGGGTCAGTACGGCCACGACCCAACACATGAATCCGTATGCGGTGCCGCGAATCAGCGACGGTCCGACGCCCTCCGGGCGGGCCGTGAAAAGCAGCGGGTAGCCGAGTCCCGCGAGGGCGCCGGTCAGCAGGATCCAGCCGAGCGGAACGCCCGCCATCTTGTCCACAGTCACGTACAGCACCCACGCGACAGCTGATCCGGCGACCACCCCGCGTCCAGCCGGTTCGAGCCGCGCCCGATGCGTGCGACCGCCCTCCCGCCGGAAGGCAACGAAGACCAGGGCGGTGGTAGCGCCGTAGTACAGGTGCCCGATCAGGCTTGGCAGCAACGCCGAGGCGCTCGGCAGATCCCAGGCCACCGGTCGACCGACGAGCAGCGGCAGCAGCGTGAGTGCCCCCAGGAACCACCAGAATGCGCCATAGATCAGCCCCCAGAACAGCGTTTCGCTGACCTGCGTCCGCTGTCCGGAAACGAGCATCCCGAAACCGGCGCCGATGACTGCGGCAATCGCCATATGCACCACGAATCCGACCGCAACGGAGTCTGTGCGCACGATCGACGCGACTGTCGGCAACGTTCCGAGGGAGGCCATCGCGGCGCCGAAGACCGCTCCGCCGGCAATCCCGGACGCGGCTCCGGTGGCGGCGTTGCGCGAGATCGTGCTCTGGATTTTCATGAACGCGGCGCCTCCCGATCGGCCTGCCGATCAGACTCGGCCGGCTCGGCGGTGCGCGGCGTGGTGAGCACGATGTCGCGGGGGAACGCCAGATCGAGCAACCAGTCGAGCAACACCCGCACTCGCTTCTCCATCCCCGGCAGCTTCGCGAGGTAGATCCCGCGCCACAGCAGCCACGCAGCCAGCCCGGAGAATTGGCGACCTCGGATCTCCGCGGCGGCAGTGCGGTGCCCCAACGCCACCAGCAACCCGAGGGCACGAAACCGGAACTCGGCGGGCGTCCGGCCGGCGAGTACGGCCGCGATGTTGTCGGCCACGACCCTGCCCTGCCGGAGTGCGTGTTGCGCCGTCGGCGGGAAGGGTGCCCCCTCGCGGTCGACGTCGGGGACCTGCGCGCAGTCCCCGACTGCCCAGACCCGATCCAGCCCGGTGACCCGGCAGGTCGGATCGGCCACCAAGGCTCCGTTGCGGGCATGGACACCTGCCAGACACGAAATCAACGGGCTCGGGCGATTGCCCGCGGTCCACACGAAACTGAGAGTGGGAATCCGGTCGCCGTCGTCAAGCAGAACGTCCGACGCCGTTGCCTCCGCTACCCGCACGCCGAGCCGGAATTGAATTCCACGTGCCTGCAACCGGCCCATGGCGTATGCGCCGAGCTCGGCCGACGATTCAGGGAGGATTCGATCCCGCGAGTGCACCAGCACGAACCGTGGCTCGCGTGGGGAGATCCCCGGGAAATAGTGCAGAACCCCGTGCACCAGGTCGAATAGCTCGGCGATCGTCTCGGCACCGGCGAACCCGCCCCCTGCCACCACGAAGGTGAGCAAGCGTTGCCGCTCCAAGGGATCCGGTTCGTTGTGATCGGCTCGTTCCAGCAGCCGGATGACATGGTCGCGCAGCAGCATCGCGTCGGGCAGGTCCTTCAGGGTGTGAGCGTGCTCCTCGACGCCTGGCAGGCCGAGGAAGTGGGGGACAGATCCGACGGCAAGGACCAGATGGTCGTAAGGAATCAACTCCGGTGCGACCGTCCCCCCCAGACGTACTGTCCTGGCGAGGGTGTCGACGTCATCCACGGTGGCGTGGCGGAACCGCGTGTGCGCCACGGCCGCCCGGATCGGAGTGCTGATGTGCGCGGGCTCCAGCGCTCCGGACGCGACCTCGGCCAGCATCGGGGTGAACAACTGGAAGTTTGATCGGCTGATGAGGGTCACGTCGATCCGGTGACCGCGCAAGGCAAGCTGCTCGAACCGCTTGGCCGCGCCCAGCGCGGCGAAACCACCGCCGACTATCACCACCTGGGCGGGTTCCTGCATTCCGGCAGGCGGCGAAGCGGGCCGTGGCCTTCGGGCCCAGCGCGACCACAGCGCGTACACCAGCACGCCGGTGAGGCCGCCGTGCAGCAGATCACCGACCAGATCCCGGTAGGCCGCGGCAGCCGCCGACACCGACCATGTCGGCGCCCGGCCGTGCAGCACGGGGTCCACGGTGAGCGAGAACAACAGCCAACTCAGCAGACCGATCATCACGCCGCCGGTGGCGGCCAATGCCAGCCCCCGGGTCCTGGGTGCAAACAGGCCGATCGCCACACCGGCAGCGGTGGCGTAAGTCAGGAACAGGACCCACGCCGACGTTTCGCTGCGACCACCGTCGCGAAGCATGCCTTGGAATGCCATCAGCCCGCCCACTGGCAGCCCCATGACCAAGCCGGCGAATGCGCCCCACCCCACCCACTCCCGCAGCCCCGGCAGATCCCGGTCGAG
>JBDSLP010000182.1:0-11279 GCA_039916325.1 Nakamurella sp.
CGCGGGTGGTGCGCCGCGACAGGGCGTGGACCGACCGGACGCGGTCGGACCTGGGGTTCTCGATCGGGATCAGGCTGCGTCGCTACCGGCGTCGCTGCCGGCGGCGGGCACGTTGACCCGGGCCAGCTCGACGAGCGCGGTGAACGCGACCTCGTCGGTGACCGCGAGGTCGGCGAGGATCTTGCGGTCGACCTCGACACCGGCGCCCTTGAGGCCCTGGATGAACCGGTTGTAGGTCATGCCGTTGGCGCGGGCCGCAGCGTTGATGCGGGAGATCCACAGCTTGCGGAACTCGTTCTTGCGCTTGCGGCGGTCGTTGTACGCATAGTTCAGGGAGTGAAGGACCTGCTCCTTGGCCTTGCGGTACAGCCGCGAACGCTGGCCGCGGTAACCGGCCGCGCGCTCCAGGGTCGTGCGGCGCTTCTTGTGGGCGTTGACCGCCCTCTTGACGCGAGCCACGATGGCACCTGTCTTTCTACTTCGTGCTCAACCGTGACGGACGTCATCGGGTGCGAGCGGATTCGGGGAAGGGACTACTGCGGGTGCCGACGCTCGAGGGCGCCGGGGCGTGGCGTGGTCGCGGGACGCGAGTTCAGCCGTCGGGTGGTGCTCCGGAGCTGAGCTCAGCGACCGAGCATCCGCTTCACGCGGGGAACGTCGACCTTGGCGAAGTCGACGGTGCCGCTCAGCCGGCGGGTGCGCTTGCTGTTCTTGACCTCGAGAAGGTGACGCTTGTTGGTCTGCTCGTGGGTCAGCTTCCCGGAGCCGGTCACCTTGACCCGCTTTTTCATCCCGGAATGCGTCTTCATCTTGGGCATGGCGTTCCTTGTCACTGTTCAGCCCGTCCGCACGCGGACGGGTGCCGACTCGATGTCGGCAGGGGGTTCAGAGCTGGGTGATACCGGTCAGGTCGTCGGCTTGGGTGGGCGCGGAGCCGGACCCGGACCGCCCGGGCGGGGCCGCGAGGCCGGCATCGGCGATCCGCCACCGGGCTTGCCCGGGGTACCGCCTGTGGTGGCCGGTCGAGCGACCGGACGCGGTGCCGACGGGGCCGGCGCACGAGGTGCCGGGGCCGCCGACGGCCGCTCGGCCGCGCCCGAGGTGGACGGTGTCGCGGTCGACGGCGCCGAAGTGGACGGTGCCGAAGTGGACGGCGCCGAAGTGGACGGTGCGGACGGACCCGACGGGTTGCTCGTCGGCCGGGGAGCTGACGGACGGGACGACGGGCCGGACGGACGGCTCGAGGACGGTCGGCTCGACGGCCCCGACGACCGATCCGACCGATCCGACCGATCCGGCCGATCCGATGACGTCGGCGCCGGAACGGCGATCGGCGTCGGCGGGACGGCGGCCTTCTTGAAGATCGGCTCCGCCACCGGGGCGGCGGCCAGGACCTCGACCGGGGCGGCCACGTCGGTCGCCTCGGCGGCGTCCGCCGAGTCGTCAAGGTCGGCGTCGTCGTCGTTCAGGTCGTCCTGATCGCCATCGACCTCATCACCATCGACCTGGTCACCCTGGACCTGCTCGCCGCGCGGGGTGCGCGGCCCGCTGGCCGGGGTCGGGGACTTGGCTGTCTTGGTCGGAGCCTTGTGCGGGGCCAGCACCATGATCATGTTGCGGCCGTCGAGCTTGGGGGCAGCCTCGATGAAGCCCAGGTCGGCGACGTCGGCGGCCAGCCGCTGCAGCAGCCGGAAGCCGAGCTCCGGGCGCGACTGCTCGCGGCCGCGGAACATGATCGTGACCTTGACCTTGTCGCCGACCTTCAGGAAGCGGACGACGTGACCCTTCTTGGTCTCGTAATCGTGGCCGTCGATCTTGGGCCGGAGCTTCATCTCCTTGATGACCGTGAGGACCTGGTTTCGCCGGGCCTCCCGCGCTTTCTGCGCGTTCTCGTACTTGAACTTGCCGTAGTCCATGATCTTGACCACGGGCGGACGTGCGGTCGGAGCAACTTCGACCAAGTCGAGATCGGCTTGGACGGCCATGTCCAGGGCGCGACTGATCGGCACGATGCCGACCTGCTCGCCGTTCGGTCCGACGAGCCGGACCTCCGGCACGCGAATCCTGTCGTTGATACGTGGCTCGACGCTGATGTGAGTCCTCCTGGAGACGGTGATGTTCGGGTGTCGCTGTACCGCTCGGTGCGCGATTGCCGGTCGACCGGTCCGGGGCGACCCGCCCCGGAACAATGGACCGCAGAATGCGAGAAGTCCCGCTGCCGATGGCAACGGGACCCGATTCCACCCCCGCACCGACCGGAGCCGGAGCGGGGCAATACAGCGATCGAGGCCGACATCGGCGTCGCCACCTCACGGTGGCAGTGCTGATACCGGCCCGGAATGCTGGACCGAACCCGGCCACCGAGGGCAGCGCGGGTGGGAGTCGGGCTCCACTTGCAGTCTGTGCGAACGACAGGAACTCCGCCGCCTGATCACCTGGCCCATGTCCGCTAGGGGAGCATCATGGGGACAGATCGACGATTTCGTTCCGGGCACTCGCACCTGAGAGTCTAGCGCACGTGAACGCCACTCCCACACCGCCCGATCAGCCGTCCGCCGACCATTCCCCCGTGGTCGGATCTGCCCAAGGCGGCTACGCCGATCGCGACCTGATCGACATCCCGGCCGTGGAGGTGGTGTCCCGGGCCGCGGTGATGTTGATGAGCGCGGCCGCCGAACAGCTGGGACTGGCCGACGCGGATCCTGACCACCCGGCGCATCGTGATCTGGACGAGGCGCGGACGCTGATCACCGCCCTGGCCGGCCTGCTCTCCGCGTCGCTGCCCGACCTCGGGCCGCACGCCGCGGCGTTCCGCGAAGGACTCGGGGCGCTGCAAAGTGCGTTCCGCGAGTATTCCGCGGTGCCGGACCTCCCGGGTCAGGGTCCGGGCGAGAGCCGACCGCGACCGAGTTGAGCGCTCCCCCGGGTCAGCGCCGGCGCTTCTTGCCGCCGCCCTGGGCCGCTTTCTGTCGGTCGATGATCTCGAGCCGGCCCAGCGGTCGGTTCGGATCCTCCGGCGGCAGCGGCAGGCGCTCGAGACGGGTCGGCGGCGGGGCGTAGCGGTCGTGCAGGGCGCGCACCTCGCGCAGGGCGTCGACGGCCCGCTGTTTGTCCATCCCCTGGATGGCCATCACCGACATCACCTCGTCGTCGGCGAGCTCCAGCTGAGCCCAGACCGAGCCCGGGGGGAAAGCGATCCGCTGGATCACCGCCCAGGCCACGAACTTCTCCCCCACGATGTTGCGGACCCGGAGGCCCGCGGAATCGGCCCGCAGCCGGGGGCGGGCGGTGAGCATCAGACCGCCGGCGAAGAGCAGGCCCAGTCCGACCATGGACAGCGCGTCCGAGGTCCGGAAGAACACCCCGGTGTCGGAGCTGCGCAGCTTGATCGCCACGAACACCCCGACCGCGACGACCGCGACGGCGCCGATGGAGGCGTAGATCGCTATCCGCCGGGGACGCACCGTCAGGAGCGGCGTCTGGTCGTGGGCCGGTTCGCGGTCCGGGTCGAGCGGCAGGTCGGTCATCAGAAGCCCATCTTCGCGGCCGGCGCCCGCAGGGTCCGTAGGGTCAGCGCGGTCGCCAGGGCGGCGGCCATCGCTTCACCGCCCTTGTCCTCGGCGGCGTCGGGGCCGCCGGCCCGGTCCACCGCCTGTTCGATCGTGTCCACGGTGAGGACCCCGTTGCCGACCGCCGTCCCGGTGTCCAGTGAGACCCGGGTCAGGCCGTAGGTGACGGCGTCGCAGACGTACTCGAAATGTGGGGTGCCGCCGCGGACGACGACTCCCAGCGCGACGACGGCGTCGTGGTTGGTGCACAGCTGGGCCACCACGACCGGCAGCTCCATCGCGCCCGGCACCGGCACCACCAGTGGCACTTCGGTACCGGCCTCGGCGGCGACGGCCAGCGCCCGGCCCAGCAGGGCGTCACCGATGTCGAGGTTCCACCGTGCCTGGGCGATCGCCACCCGCAGGCCGCGACCGTCCGGGACCACGAGGGCAGGCCGACCGGAGCCGCTCATGTGTCGTTCCGCGGGGTGGTGGGGGCGGCCGGGATCGGCGAACCGTCGGCGTTGTCCGCGTCGACCGGGTCGACCGGGCTGCCGGCGGTGAACTGTTCAGCCCCCAGCACCTGGGCGGCCAGGCCGGCCAGCGAGTGGCCCATCCGATCCCGCTTGGTGGTCAGGTACCGCACGTTCTCCGGGTTGCTGGCCACCGGCAGCGGCACCCGCTCGACGATGGACAGCCCGTAGCCCTCCAGGCCGGCTCGTTTCGCCGGATTGTTGGTCAACAACCGCATGGATCGCACGCCGAGGGCGGCCAGTACCTGGGCGCCGGTGCCGTACTCCCGGGAGTCCGACGGCAGTCCCAGGTCGAGATTCGCGTCCACGGTGTCGGCACCGGCGTCCTGCAGCTCGTAGGCGCGCAGCTTCTGCAGCAACCCGATACCCCGGCCCTCGTGGCCGCGGATGTAGAGCACCACCCCGCGCCCCTCGGCGGCGACGGCATCGAGAGCGGCGTTCAGCTGGGGGCCGCAGTCGCACCGCAGCGACCCGAAGACGTCGCCGGTGAGGCACTCGGAATGCACCCGGACCAGGATGTTCTCGCCGTCGCCGATGTCGCCGTGCACCAGGCCGACCAGCTCCTTGCCGGTGACGCGGCTGAGAAAGCCGATCGCCCGGAACTCGCCCTGGGCGAGCGGCAGCCGGGCGTCCGCGACCTGGTCGATGTGCACCTCGGAGCGACGCCGGTGGGCGACCAGGTCGGCGATGGAGATCAGCGCGAGCCCGTGGGTGTCCGCGAAGCGCCGCAGCTCGGGCAGCCGGGCCATCGAGCCGTCGTCGCTGACCACCTCGGCGATGGCGCCCACCGGACGCAGGCCGGCCATCCGCAACAGGTCCACGGCCGCCTCGGTGTGTCCGGGGCGGGTCAGCACACCACCCTCGCGGGCACGCAACGGGAAGACGTGTCCGGGTCGGCTCAGGTCGCCGGGCTCGGTCGCGAGGTCGGCCAGCACCCTGATCGTGCGGGCCCGGTCGGCCGCCGAGATCCCGGTGGCGACACCGGCCCTGGCGTCCACCGACACGGTATAGGCGGTGCCCTTGGGATCGGTGTTGACCAGCGTCATCGGGCTCAGCTCGAGCCGGTCACAGTCTTCCGGGGGCATCGGCACGCAGATCACGCCCGACGAATACCGGACCATGAAGGCGGTGTTCTCGGCGGTGGCGAGCTCAGCGGCGAAGATGAGGTCACCCTCGTTCTCCCGGTCCTCGTCGTCGACGACGAGGATCTGCCGGCCGGCGGCCAACTCGGCAAGGGCGAACCCGATGGTGTGGAAGCCGTTGGGCAACCTGTTGCCGTCCAGCGATGCCGCAGGTGCGGCGTGGAGCGAGGTCATCAAGGGGTGGTCCCGTCGGTGTGGGTGGCGCCGAGCAGCCGTTCGACGTACTTCGCCATCACGTCCACCTCGATGTTGAGCCGGTCACCGGCCGTCCGGCCACCGAGGGTGGTCGCGGCACGGGTTTCCGGGATGACGCCGATGCCGAACTCCGCGGCACCGGTGCCGTCGGGGGCGTCCACCACGTCGATGACGGTCAACGAGATGCCGTCGACGGCGATCGCGCCCTTACCGGCGATGTAGCGGGCGATGCCGGGTCCGACGCCGATCCGGATCTCGTCCCAGGCGGGGTGGGGGGTACGCGACACCAGGGTGCCGACGCCGTCGACGTGGCCCTGGACGACGTGGCCGCCCATCCGGGTCGTCGGCAGCACGGAGCGTTCGAGGTTGACCTCGTCGCCGACGGCCAGCGCTCCCAGCGTGGTGCGGCCCAGTGTCTCAGCCATCACGTCCGCGGTGAAGGAGCCCTCGGCCCGGTCCACGACGGTCAGACACACCCCGGACACCGCGATCGAGTCCCCATGGCCGACGTCACCGGTGACGGTGGCGGCGCGGATGGTCAGGCGGGCCGAGTCGCCGTCGGCGGCCAGCGTGAGGTCCAGAACCTCGCCACGTTCCTCGATGATGCCGGTGAACACGTGCCACTCCTCCTGCGGACTCACGAGCGTCCGTACTGGCTCGGGTCGACTGGGTCGACGGTGCTGACGGTGCGGACTGGGCCGACCGGGCCGATTGTCGGGTCGCCGCGTGGGACGACCCCGCCGTCCAGTCTCCCCCATCGCCGGGTCGGCCCGGTTCCGGCTGGTTCTGCCCTCAGCTCAGCCGCGGGCCGCGGTGGCCAGCCGCCGCAGCGCCGCGATGGCCGTGGCCGGATCCTCGGCGCCGTAGATGGCCGAGCCCGCGACGAAGCAGTCCGCACCGGCCTCGGCCGCCGCCTCGATGGTGTCTGCGGTGATGCCGCCGTCCACCTCGACCACCACCTTCAGGTGGCCGGTGTCCACGAGTGAGCGAGCCTGCCGGATCTTGGTCAGCATCTCGGGCTGGAAGCTCTGTCCACCGAACCCGGGCTCCACGGTCATGATCAGCAGCGTGTCGTAGTGCGGGAGCACGTCGGTCCAGTCGGCCAGCGCGGTGCCCGGCTTGAGCGACAGCCCGGCCTTGGCGCCCGCGTCGCGGAGCTGGTCGGCGACCCGGACCGGGTGGGCGACCGCCTCCGCGTGCACGGTCACGTTGTAGGCGCCGGCCTCGGCGTAGCCCACGGCCCAGCGGTCGGGGTCGGTGATCATCAGGTGGCAGTCCAGCGGCAGTGCCGTCGCCTTCAACAACGACCTCACCACCGGCAGGCCCAGCGTCAGGTTGGGCACGAAATGGTTGTCCATCACATCCACGTGCAGCCAGTCCGCGTCGGCGACGGCGGCTGCCTCCGCCCCCAGCCTGGCGAAGTCGGCGGACAGGATGGATGGGGCGATCAACGGCTGCACGTGAGCACCCTATCGAGCGGGAATGGGCGTCGGCGTCGCGCCGTTAGGCTTTCGGCGGCGGAGTGCAGCGTCGCGACGACCGCGTCATCCCGACGGTGTGCCGAAACGAGAGCTGGACGCCCGTGAACTGGTTCGAGCAGGCCTTCGAGGCCCACCTCACCGTCGGCGGCGCCGAGATCACCGCGCGTGAGGTCATCGGCAACGCCTTCGGGTTGGCGTCGGCCATCGGCGGACTGCGGCGCAAGGTCTGGGCGTGGCCGATCGGCATCGTCGGTAACGTGCTGCTGTTCACCGTGTTCTTCGGGGTCGCCTTCGGCAATCCCCAGGGTGCGACGCTCTACGGCCAGGCGGCCAGGCAGGTGTTCTTCATCGTGGCCAGCGTCTACGGCTGGCACCGCTGGCGCCAGACCCGGGACAGGTCCGGCGGCGAGGCCGTCATCCCCCGCTGGGCGACGCCGCGCGAGCGCACGGTCTACCTGACCGCCGCGGCGATGGCGGTGGTGGTCTGCTTCCTGACCTTCCGGTCGATCGGCGCCGGCTTCCCGGCAGCCTGGTGGTACTACCTGGCCGACTCGTGGATCTTCGTCGGCTCGATGCTGGCCACCTACGCGATGGCCCGCGGCTGGGTCGATTTCTGGCTCTGCTGGATCGCTGTCGACCTGGTCGGGGTACCGGAGCTGCTGTACTTCCGCTTCTACCCGTCGGCGGTGCTCTACGCCGTGTACGCGGCTTTCGTCATCTGGGGGTTCGTGGTCTGGCTGCGGATCTCCCGCCGCACCCAGCCGGCCGGACGGGACGATCGGGCGGTGAAATCACTCGCCTGAGGTCGGGCGACGTCAGGCGTCGCGGCGGATCAGGGCCAGGAACATCGCGTCGGTGCCGTGCCGGTGCGGCCAGAGCTGCACCGTCGGGCCGCTGCCGAGGTCGGGCACCCCGGGCAGGACGGCCCGGGCGTCGAGCAGGGTGAACCCGTCACCGAGTCGGCCGATCACGCCCTCGGTCTCGGCCAGGTGCGGGGAGCAGGTCACGTACCCCACGACCCCGCCCACCCGCACCTGGACCAGCGCCGACGCGAGCAGCTCCCGCTGCAGAGCCACCAGCTCCGCAACCGCGGACGGGCTCCGCCGCCAGCGGGCCTCGGGACGGCGTCGCAGCGCCCCCAGGCCGGTACACGGAGCGTCCAGCAGGACACGGTCGAAGCCGCCGGGCGCAAAACCCGGGTCCCGGCCGTCCGCGGTCCGGACGGTGACCGGCAGACCGCGGACGGTGAGCCGGACGAGATCCGCGCGGTGCGGGGCGAGCTCGACGGCGTCCAGGGTGCCGTCTCGTTCGGCGACCAGCGCGCCCAACAGACCCGCCTTGCCGCCGGGACCGGCCGCGAGATCCAGCCAGCGCGCATCCGGACCGTCGATCGGCACGGTGGCCAGCGCGACGGCGACCAACTGGGAACCCTCGTCCTGGACCGCGGCGCGGCCGTCGGTGATCGCGGCTATCCGGCCGGGGTCACCCTCGTCGAGATAGACCCCGTACGGCGAGAACTCCGAGGGCGTGCCGCCGGACGCCGCGACCAACTCGTCGCGGCTGATCCGGCCGGGACGGGCGACCAGGTGCACCCGCGGTCGACGGTCGTCGGCCTGCAACGCCTCCGGTAACTCCACCGCACGGTCCCCGAGGGCGTCGGCGAAGGCCTGCGCGATCCAGCGCGGATGGGCGGTCGCGACCGCCCAGTGACCGATCGGGTCGTCCTCCTCGGGCGGCGCGAGCTCCGCGACCCACTGCTCCTCGGAGCGCTGGCTGACCTTGCGCAGGATGGCGTTGACGAAACCGGCCGCCCCCGGCCGCGGTCCGGAGCGGACCAGCTCGACCGTGGTGCTGACCGCGGCGTGCGGGGGGATCCGGGTCCGCAACAACTGATAGGCGCCCAGCCGCAGTGCGTCCAGGACCGCGCCGTCCAGGTCCTGCAGTGGGCGGTCCGAACACGTCGCGACGATGCCGTCCAACAGACCCATCGCCCGGCAGGAGCCGTAGGCGAGATCGGTGGCGAGCCCGGCGTCGCGGCCACTGAGACCGCGGGCGGCGAGGATCCTCGGCAGCGCGAGGTTGGCGTAGGCGCCGTCCGCGCGCACCGCCGCCAGCAGGTCCAGCGCGGCCGAGCGCGCCTGGTCGACTGTCGGTGGCGCCTGCGTGGCGGGCCGCCGCGACGACTCGGGCTTTCCCCGTCGGCCGGGTCCGCTCGGTCGGGTCATGACTGCTCCAGGAGATCGGGGGTGGCTGCTGCGGGAATGGTCGGGGGGGCGGTGACTGCCGGTGGCCCGGCGGGGTCCTGGAAGGACTCGCCGTCGGTCGGGCGGACGCCGCGGGCCCAGTCTGCGGCCGGCATCGGCCGTTTGCCGGCTGGCTGGACGGTGCCCAGCCGAACCGGCGAGGTCGCGGTGCCGACCCACACCGACTTCTTGGTCACCATGAGGTGCCCGGGAGCGAGCTCACCGGCCGGCGCTGCGGAGCGGTCCACCGGTCCGAGACCCAGCCGCTGTCCACGGAACAGCGTCCACGCGCCGGGCTCGGCGGTGAGGGCGCGGACCGCCCGATCGATCGCCAGGGCCGGGGTGTCCCAGGCGATCCTGGCGTCGGCCACGCTCACCTTGCCCGCATGGCTGACCCCGTCGGCGGGCTGCGGGACCGGGACGAGGGTGCCGTCGGCGATCCCGTCCAGGGTGTGTACGAGCAGCGCAGCGCCGCTGACGGCCAACCGTCCGAGCAGGTCGGACGCGGTGTCGGTGGGTCGGATGGACTCGGTCACGGTGCCGAAGACCGGTCCGGTGTCCATCCCCGCCGCCAGCCGGAAGGTGGTGGCACCGGTGACGTCGTCGCCGTGTCGGACCGCGGCGAAGACCGGGGCCGCGCCGCGCCAGGCCGGCAGCAGCGAGTAATGCAGGTTGACCCACCCGTGGGTGGGCACGTCCAACACCTGCTGCGGCAGCAGCGCGCCGTAGGCCACCACCGCGGCGGCGTCGGGAGCGAACTCGACCAAGGCTTGGAGCAGCGCGGGATCACGCCCGCCGGTCGGGGTCACCACGGTCAGCCCGTGGTCGTGGGCCAGCTCCTGGACCGGGCTTGGCTGTCGGGCGCGGCCACGGCCGGTCGGCGCGGGTGGCCGGGTGACCACCCCGACCACCTCGTGATCGGACGCCAGCAGCGCGCGCAGCGACACCACAGCCGGTTCCGGGGTTCCGGCGAAGACGATGCGCAGGACAGCTCTCCTGACGACGGGTCCCGTTAGCCGGGACGTTCGACAGGCAGTGTACGAAACCCCGTGCACCGTCAGCTCCGCTGCGGCCGGTCCTACAGTGACGTGGTGACGAGGACGATCAGCCGCTGGTGGCCCACGGGCGTCATCCTCCTGGGGGCGGGGGCGATGTGGCTGGCCTGGAGCGGAGTGGTGGGCATCGTGAGTGCGGTGCTGTTGATCGTCTACGCCTGGATGGTCAGCCCGGCGTTCTTCCCCCGCAGCGCTGACCTGCCGCTGGCGCTGGAGCGGGCTCGTGCGGGCGACGCGCCGCTCGTCTTCTGGAAGCCCGGATGCACCTTCTGCATCGGGATGCGCCTGGGGGTCGGAGCGGCCGGTCGGCGGGTGTCCTGGGTCGACAGCTCGATCGACGAGCAGGCCAGGGCGGTGGTGCGCTCGCAGAACGGGGGCGACCACACGACGCCGACGGTCATGTTCGGTGCCGAGACCCGCACCAACCCCGACGTCGCCTGGGTCCGCACGCTGCTGCACTGACCAGCGCACCAGGACCGACCGGTGATCTCACGTTGCCGGCCGCTGCTCGTCGGTCCCTCCTATCAGGTCACGGGTGGGCTCGGAGACCGGAGCCGGGACTCCGGCGGCTTCACTTCCGTCCCCGATCGTCGCCACCCCGCGCGCCGCGTCCGGGCCCTGCTCGAGCAGGATCCGGAAGCCGTCCTCGTCCAGGATCGGTACCCGGAGCTGGACGGCCTTGTCGTGCTTGGACCCGGGCGCCTCCCCCACCACCACGAACGCCGTCTTCTTCGAGACGCTGCCGGCCGCCTTCGCACCCCGTTCCAGCAGCGCCGCCTTGGCATCGTCGCGGGAATAGGTCTCCAACGAGCCGGTCACCACGATGGAGAGACCGGCCAGCGTCTGCTCGGGGCGGTCACCGATCTCGTCGGCCATCCGGACTCCGGCGTCGCGCCACTTGCGCACGATCTCGTCGTGCCAGTCGATCGCGAACCATTCGACCAGCGCCCCGGCGATGGTCGGCCCGACCCCCTCCGCCGCGGCCAGCTCGTCCTCGCCGGCCTGGCGGATCGCGTCCATCGAACCGAACTGGTGGGCCAGCGCGCGGGCCGCGGTCGGCCCGACGTGCCGGACCGACAACG
>JBDSLP010000183.1:0-27147 GCA_039916325.1 Nakamurella sp.
GGACGCATCGCCGTCACCGGCAGGTCGGGGTCGGGGAAGTCAACGCTGTTACACCTCATGGCCGGTCTCGAAGCCGCCACGGCCGGTGTCATCTCCTGGCCGGGGCTCGGTGGGTCTCCAGTGTCCCGGCCAGGCACGATCGGCCTCATCTTCCAGGGTCCGAGCCTGCTTCCCGCGCTGAACGCGCTGGAGAACGTGACCTTCCCCTTGCTGCTGGCGCACACCGACGAGCAGCAGGCGCAGGAACAGGCCTGGGCTGCGATGCACGCCCTTCGTTTCACCGAACTGGCGACGAAACTGCCCCAGGAACTGTCCGGCGGTCAGGCCCAGCGCGTAGCGGTCGCTCGGGCCCTGGCCGGCCGACCCGCACTGATCCTCGCCGACGAACCCACCGGACAACTCGACTCCCATACGGCGGCTCATGTCATGGACGTACTGCTGCAGGCCGCCGACGACATCGGCGCCGGCCTCCTCGTGTCCACCCACGATCCGCTGATCGCCGACAGACTCCCCACCCGGTGGGACATGTCCGACGGCCGGATCGTCACTGCTCCCGCCGGAGTCCGGTCATGATCATCCTCTGGTTACGCGGACTGCTCCGGCGACGACCCGGCAGATTGATCGGAGCCACCGCGGGAATCGCCGTCGCCGTTGCCCTGCTGGCGTCGCTCGGCGCGTTTCTCGCGCATTCTCAGGCCACCATGACCGACCGTGCCGTTCGCGGCGTCGGCATCGACTGGCAGGTCCAGGTCCAGTCCGGCGCCGATCCGGCCGCCGTCACCCAGCTCGCTACCGACACCACCGGCGTGACAGGCAGCGCTGAAGTGGGTTTCGGCACCAGCGCCGGGTTGACCACGACGAACGCCGGAAGCACCCAGACTACCGGTACTGCGGTCGTTCTCGGAGTCCCGGCGGACTACCGGACCCTCTTCCCGACCGAGATTCGCACCCTGGCGGGTGCGGATGTCGGTGTCCTGCTCGCCCAGCAGACGGCCGCCAATCTGCACGCCGCCCCGGGGGACGTCATCTCCGTCGCGCGGGAGGGACTTGCTCCTGTGACGGTCACCGTGGCTGGGATCGTCGACCTACCGCTGGCGGACAGCCTGTTCCAGAAGATCGGAGCTCCGGTCGGGTCCCAGTTGTCGGCACCGCCGGACAACGTGCTGCTGCTCCCGACGGATCTGTGGCACCAGACGTTCGACCCGCTGGCCGCGACCCGCCCCGACCTGGTCAGCACGCAGATCCACCTCCGGGTGGATCACCGACTGCCGACCGACCCGGCATCGGCGTACACCGCGGTGACCTCGGCCGCGCACCACTTCGAGGCCGGCGCCGCCGGCGGGGCCGTGGTCGGCGACAACCTCGGAGCCGCGCTGGACGCGGCCCGTGCCGACGCCGCCTACGCCCAGGTGCTCTTCGGGTTCCTGGGGGTCCCCGGTGCGGTACTCGCCGCCTTGCTGACCTCGACGATCACTGCCGCCGGCGCCACCCGCCGTCGCGGTGAACAGGCGCTGCTACGGGCCCGTGGCGCCTCCGCCACCCAACTCATCCGGCTGGCCGGCGCAGAAGCCGCCCTCACCGGCATCATCGGCTCAGGGATCGGGTTGGCCCTCGCGGCCGTTGTCGGCCGGGTCGCCTTCGGAACCGCGCGGTTCGGAGCTACCACCGGAGCCGCCCTGGCCTGGGCGGGCGCCTCGGCCGCGGCCGGCCTGCTCATCGCCGGCGGCACCATCCTGTTGCCGGCCCGGCGCGATCTGCGGAGCGCGACGGTCGCCGCCGGCCGGTCGACGCTGGCCAGGGTGCGCTATCCCTCGTGGGCGCGATACGGGCTGGACGGCGCCCTGCTGATCGCCGCGGGCCTCATCTGGACCGCCAGCACCAGCGGCGGGTACCAACTGGTGCTGGCTCCGGAGGGAGTACCGACGATCGCGGTGTCGTACTGGGCGTTGGCCGGCCCGGCCCTGCTCTGGATCGGCGCCGGACTGCTGACCTGGCGGCTGGTCGATCTCCTGCTCGGCCGTGGCGCAGGAGTGGTCAGCGGGGCTCTGCGGCCGGTCGTCGGCGGCCTGGCCACTCCGATCGCCGCCGGCCTGGGACGCCAACGCCGCCCGCTGACCCGCGCGATCGTGCTGCTCGGCCTCGCCCTCGCGTTCGCGGTGTCGACGGCAACGTTCAACTCCACCTACGCCCAGCAGGCCGAAGCTGATGCCCAACTGACCAACGGTGCTGACGTCACTGTCACCGTTGCCCCCGCGAAGGCGGCGCCCACCTCACGGATCACCGAGATCGCAGCGGTTCCAGGTGTTCTCGCGGTCGAACCGCTGCAGCATCGGTTCGCCTACATCGGAACCGACCTGCAGGACCTCTACGGGGTCCGACCCGCCACGATCACCACCGCCACCGCCCTGCAGGACACCTACTTCTCCGGCGGCACCGCCGCCGGTCTGATGACGACGCTGGCCGCGCAACGGGACTCGATCCTGGTCTCGGCGGAAACCGTCAAGGACTACCAGCTCACCGTCGGTGACTCCCTGAACCTGCGGCTGGTCGACGGCCGCACGAACCAACTCATCACGGTGCCGTTCCACTACGTCGGCGTGGTCAGTGAATTCCCCACCGCACCCAAGGACAGCTTCTTCGTCGCCAACGCGGACTACATCGCCCAGCAGACGGGTAACGCGGCGGCCGGGGCCTTCCTGGTCGACACCGGGGGCCGACACACCACCGAGGTCGCCGACCGCATCAGGGCACTCCTGGGGCCAACGGCCACGGTCACCGACATCAGCACCACGCGGCAGACGATCGGATCGAGCCTGACCGCAGTCGATCTCACCGGCCTCACCAGGGTGGAGCTGTCATTCGCACTGGTCCTGGCGGTGGCCGCCGGCGGGCTGGTCCTGGGACTCGGCCTCGCCGAACGTCGACGGACCTTCGCCATCGCGACCGCCCTGGGCGCCAGTCGTCGGCAGTTACGCGGCATGATCAGCAGTGAGGGGCTCGTCCTCGCCGTCGGGGGACTCGTCGCCGGCACCGCGATCGGAACGGTGCTGTCGATCATGTTGGTCAAGGTCCTCACCGGGGTCTTCGATCCGCCGCCCTCGTCCATCGCGGTGCCCTGGATCTACCTCGGAGTCGTCGGTGCGGCCACCGTTCTCGGATTGCTGGTCGTCGTCATGGTCACCACCGCCCGGACCGCGACGCGCCCGGCGGTGGCTGTGCTTCGGGAGCTGTGACACCGTGGCGGCGTCCGGTCCATGGGGGTAGGGACGAGGCGCCGGCTGTGGCGGTCATCTTCCTTCGAGCCGAAAACCGTGCGCTCGCAGGGTGACGATCTCCGGGGCGGGGAGTCCACCGTGGGCTGCGGCGGCAGCGAGTTTCCGGCGCAGCGCGGCGATGTGGACGTCGAGGGTCTTCGTGGACCCGAACCAGTTCTCGTCCCACACGTCCGACATCAGCGTCGCGCGTGCCACAGCAACCCCCGGTTCGGCGACCAACCTGGCCAGCAGGTCGAATTCCTTTGTCCGCAAAGGGATCTCCACGTCACCGAGCAGGGCACGACGCGCAGCGAGGTCCACCCGCAACATCCCGGTCCCAGCGGTCGGTGTCGTCGGAGTCGGGGGGACCGGGCCTGCGGGTCCACGGCGCAGATGCGCCTCGATCCGGGCGAGCAACTCGGCCAGCCGGAACGGCTTCGTCAGGTAGTCGTCCGCGCCTGCTTCCAGCCCGAACACGACATCGATCTCCTCGTGCCTCGCGGTCAAGACCACCAGCACACAACCGGGCTGCAGCCGGCGGAGGCGGCGACAGACGTCGATTCCGTCCATGTCGGGCAGGCCGAGATCGAGCAGGGCCAGATCGAACTGTCGCGTGGTCCCTTCCGAAAGGGCCTCGGCGCCGGTGGTCGCCCGAAAGGCGGTGTGCCCGTGGGCGGTCAGGCTCGACACCAGTCCACGACCGATCGTGTCGTCGTCCTCCACCACCATCACCTGAGCCACCACGCGACCATAGCGCCGGTCACCCACGAGGTGTTCAGGAGGATTTCAGGACCTGCTCCCTACCGTCGCCGGAATGACAACGTCCGCACGCACCACCTTCGTCGTCCCGACCCGGGGCCTGCTCAACAAGGTCCCGGAGATCACTCTCTGGTTCTGGGTCATCAAGATCCTGTGCACCACGGTCGGTGAGACCGCCGCTGATTTCCTGAACGTCAACCTGAATTTCGGCCTGACGGCGACCTCTGCGGTCACCGGAATTCTGCTGGTGGTCGCCCTCTGGGCCCAACTACGCGCGCCGCGCTACATTCCGGGGCTGTACTGGGTCACCGTCGCGCTGGTCAGTGTGTTCGGCACCCTGGTCACCGACAACCTGACCGACAATCTCGGCTTCCCCCTCGAGGCGAGCACGATCATCTTCGCGGTGCTGCTCGCGGCCGTCTTCGCGGTCTGGTACCGCAGTGAGGGCACGCTGTCGATCCATTCGATCCTTACCCGACGTCGCGAGATCTTCTACTGGGTGACGATCCTCGTCACGTTCGCGTTGGGTACGGCGACCGGTGACCTGATGGCCGAGGGTCTCGGACTCGGCTACACCGTGACCGGCCTGATCGTCGCGGGGCTGATCGCGCTGACGGCAATCGGCTGGAAGTTACGGCTGAACTCGATCCTGTCGTTCTGGATCATCTACATCCTGACCCGCCCGCTCGGTGCCTCCATAGGTGACTATCTCTCCCAGCCGGCCGCCCACGGCGGTCTGGGCCTCGGTGCGACCCTGACCAGCGTGATCTTCCTGGCCGGCATCCTGGGCATCGTCGCCTACCTGTCGGCGACCAAGGTCGACGCCATCCCGCCCACGGAAGCGGCCCGGGAGGCCGAGGCCGACGAGCGCGGGGGTCACTGGCAGACCGTCGTGGTCATCGGCGCCCTGCTGATCGCCGGCGGAATCGGATACACCGTCCGCAAGGCCGCTCTGGACGACACGATCGCGCTGCAGGCCACCGTCGGCGCTGGCGGCGGATCGGCACCGGGCTCGCCGTTGGGCGACACGACCACGTTCCGCACCATCACCCAGGACACCCTGGGCCTGCTGGACGCCGGCGACCAGGCCGCCGCCACCACCCGGATCGACGACCTCGAGTACGAGTGGGATCAGGCGCAGTCTGTCCTGAAGCCGCTGGACGTCACCGCCTGGAACGTCGTCGACGGCAAGATCGACACCGTGTTGCGCGAGCTGCGCGCCACCAGCCCGCAGGCCGGCAGCGAGAAGACCGCGCTGACCGCACTTCTGGGCGCGCTCTGACGAGACCACCTCAGAACGCCAAGTTCTCGTCGGGCAGACGCTGACGGGGGAGCCCGGCGTCGGACAGCGCCCGGCGTACCCCGGCGGCGCGCAGCCCGGACGGAGACCACCGCGATGAGGATGAACGGTGTCGTGCCGATGGCCGGGATCAGCCACGGCATGCCCACACCTCGACGGTGGAGCTGACCAGACCGATCCGGACCGATCCGGGCGCTCCGACCGGGGCGAGCAGGAGCCCGGCCCCGGCGGGGGAGTGGCGGGGTGGACGGGACGGCGGTGGTCATACCTACCTCTTGACACGGGTGAGAGATCGTCCTGGGGTGGACCAGTCCAGCTTCTGCACCTCACCTGTGGAGAGGCTGTTCGCCGGGCGTGATGCGGTCTGCCGGACGGTGAAGATCTCCCACGGACCGGAGGCGGCACCGCCCCACTCCTAGCGGATCGATCGCCGCGGCTCACCGTCCGCCGTCGCCCGCGGATGGACCCCCACCTCGGTGGCCTTGACCGCGAAGTGCACCCGCTGACCGGGTACGAGATCCAGGTCGGCCACCGACGCGGCGGTCAGGTCGGCGAAGAGACCCGCGGTGCCGTCAGGGTTCTCGGTCGCCCGCACGCGGACATCAGCGCCGCGGGGTTCGATCTCGGCGATGGTCACCGGGAAGTGGTTGCGTGGACTGCCGGTCGGCGGATCCAGGTGGACGGCGACCGCGTTCGGGTTGAACAGCGCTACCGCCGGTTCGCCCACGACGAGGTCGGCGTCGGGCCGGCCGCGGACGGGCGTGCCGGCCGCGGTGGTCAGGCCGGTGACGGTGGCCGTGCCGGGGATGAGATTGATCCCGGCCAGCCGGGCGGCGAACGCCGAGCGGGGGCGGGCGAGCACGTCCCGGGTCGGTCCGTCCTCGACGATCCGGCCGCCCTCGATGACGACGGTCCGCTCGGCCAGCGCCAGTGCGTCGAGGATGTCGTGGGTGACCAGAAGTGCGGTACGCGCGGACTCGCGCAGCACCCGGCGCAGCAACTGCCGCAGCGCCGGGGCGACCGCGATGTCCAGCGCGGCCATCGGCTCGTCCAGCAGCAGCAGGTGCGGATCCGCGGCCAGCGCCCGCGCCACCGCGATCCGTTGCGCCTGACCGCCGGACAGCTGGGCGGGGCGACGGTCGGCGAACTCGGTGGCGTCGACTGCGGCCAACCACTGCAGCGCCGCCCGGTCGGCGTCTTCGCGCGTGCTTCCGGTGCTGCGGGGGCCGAAAGCGACATTGCCCCGAGCCGTCAGGTGGGGGAAGAGCAGGGCCTGTTGAGCGAGCAGCACGACGCCCCGCCGGTGGGGTGGGACGAAGATGCGTCGGCTGGTGTCGACCAACGGGGTGCCGTCCAGGGTCAGGGTGCCGGTGTCGGGTCTGACCAGACCGGCGATCAGTGACAGCAGCGTCGACTTGCCGGCACCGTTCGGCCCGAGGACGGCCACCACCTCTCCGGGCATCAGCCGCAGGGCGATCCGTACATCGCGGTCAGTGACGGCCAGGTCGAGTTCGACGGCACCCTTGCGTCGAGGCGCGGTCACAGGCCCCCCTCGGCACGCCGGCTCCGGGTGGCGATGACGATGAGGACCGCGACGACGACGAGGACCAGCGACAGGGCGACGGCGGCATCGGCGTCGCCCTCGCGCTGCAGGTAGATCTCCAGGGGCAGCGTCCGGGTCACGCCCTGCAGGCTGCCGGCGAAGGTCAGGGTGGCGCCGAACTCGCCCAGCGCGCGGGCGAAGGCCAGCACCGCCCCGGAAAGCAGCCCGGGCAGCACCAGCGGAATCGTCACCCGTCGCAGCACCGTCGTCGGACGGGCGCCGAGTGTCGCGGCGATCGCTTCGTACCGCTGCCCCGCGGTACGCAACGCGCCTTCCAGGCTGAGGATGAGAAAGGGGACGGCCACGAAGGTCTGGGCCAGCACGACCGCGGTGGTGGAGAAAGCTATCCGGAATCCGATGACGTCCAACCACTGGCCGAGCAGGCCGCGCCGCCCGAACGTGTACAGCAGGGCGATCCCGCCGACCACCGGGGGCAGGACCAGCGGCAGCAGTACGAACGAGCGCAGCACGTTCAGGCCCCGGAAGCGGGCGCGAGCCAGCACCAGCGCCATCGGCGTCCCGAAGAGCACACAGAGCACCGTGCTGGCGAGGGCCGTACGCAGGCTCAGACTCAGTGCAGCCAAGGAACTCTCGGATGTGACGAGCGCCCCGAAGTGTGCCCAGTCGACCCGCAGCACCATCGCCAGCAGGGGCAGCAGGATGAAGCACGCGGTGACGGCGGCGGGAACGATCACCCAGCGGGGGAGTCCGGGCGCTGCGCCGGTCCGCCGCCGGGAGCGGGTCGGATCAGGGTGGGGTGTTGAGATCGGGTTCCCCTTCTCGAGTGGCCGGCGCCGGTGGGGTCGGGTGGTCGGGTCGCTCGGAGGTGGTCGAGGTGGTCGGATTGCTCGGCTGGGTCGGGTCAGCCGGCCGGGGCGAACCCAGCGGCGCTCAGCACAGCCCGACCTTCCGGCCCGGTGACGAGTGTGACGAACGCCTGCGCGAGCTCGGCGTCGGACGAGTCTTTCAGGACGCCGATCGGGTAGGTGTTCACCGCGCCGCTGGACTCGGGGAACGCGATGGCGACGACCTTGTCGCCGGCCTTGGTCGCGTCGGTGACGTAGACGAGGCCGGCGTCGGCCTCACCGGACTCGACCTTGTTCAGCACGTCGGTGACCGACTGCTCCTCGCTGACCGGGGTGAGGGTGATCCCGGTGGCTGTCTCGATCTTTTTCGTCGCCGATCCGCAGGGGACCGCGGAAGCACAGATGACCTCGCTGACCCCGTCCCCGGCCAGGTCCGCGAACGAGGTGATACCGGCCGGATTTTCCGGCGGGGTGACGATCGTCAGGGTGTTGGTCGCGAAGTCCACCGGTGGCCCGGAGACCAGCCCGGCGTCGGCGGCCTTGGTCATGGTGGTGGTGTCGGCGGAGGCGAAAATGTCCGCCGGTGCGCCGTTCTGCAACTGAGTGACCAGGTCCGAGGAGCCGGCGAAGCTGAAGACGACGGCGGTGCCGGGGTGCCCGGCCTCGAACGTCGTACCCAGGGTGGTGAACGTCGGTTTCAGGGAGGCGGCGGCAAAGACGGTCAGGGTGCGGGGAACGGCGGCCGCGGCCGTCGCTTCCGACGCCGACGAGCCCGATCCGTTGGCGGCAACGGTGGGGGTCCCGGACCCGGACCCGCACCCGGCCAGCAGGCCGACGACGACGACGACGGCGACGAGGAGACCGCGACGCTCGAGCCTCACGAGCTGCCGCCAGGGGTCTCCACGATGACGGTGGTGGCCTTGACGACGGCCACCGCGAGTCGGCCGGGTTCGAGGTGCAGGTCACGGACGGCTTCACTGCTCATGAGCGAGACGACGGTGTGCGGTCCGCACTGGATCTCGACCTGGGCCATCACGCCGTCGACGATGACCTTGGTGACCAACCCGACGAACCGGTTCCGGGCCGAGCGGTTGACGCCCGACGGGTCGGGCGGCGGCGCAGCATGGATACGGGCGAACTCGGCCAGCGGCGCGCCCTCGACCACCTGGCGACCCGCAGTGTCCTTCGTCGACGGGAGTGCGCCGTTGTCGATCCACCGGCGGACCGTGTCATCACTCACACCCAACAGTCCGGCGGCTTCGCGGATCCTGAATTGCGTCATCAGCGTGATCTTACCGGCGCTTTCGCGGGAATTCAAAGACTGAACAGTCGCATCTGCGTCGCGGACGGCCTCTGAAGGGGTGGACCATCGACGGTGGATGCAGCGCGGTCACGCGTGATGAGTCACAGTCCTGCCCAGGCGGGGACAAGGCACAGTGGAAGGGACACCGTGTTGTGGTGCGTGGGCACCCGTGCGGTGTCGGCGACTCGCGGCGTCACTGAAGGCCAGATCCGGACCATACCGCCGTACCCGAGTGAGGAGTTGTCGATGGCAACGGAGCAACTCGCCTACCCCCGTCGTGAAGACGAGAAGACCGGGGAGGACGTCCGGCTGCGCAACTGGGCCCGCAACGCGACCCTGGGGCGGCCCGGCTCGGTCACCGCGCCCACGACGGAGGCGGAACTGCAGTCCTTCCTGGCCGCGACCAGCGGCCGGGTGCGGATGATCGGTAGCCGGATGTCGCCGGGCCGCCTGATCGGACAGTCCGACGAGGCCGGCGTCCTGCTGGACGTGAGCCACCTCAGCGGCCTGGTGTCCCTCACCCACGACACCGCCACCTTTGCCGGCGCCACCCCGCTGCAGGACGTCTACGACGTGCTGACGTCCCGCGGACAGATGCTGCCGTCGTCACCCGGCGTCATCGCTGAGCAAACCCTGGCCGGCGCCATCTCCACCGGAACCCACGGCCAGGGCCTCCAGCAGAGCACCATCGCCGATGCGGCTCTGCGGATCCGCCTGGTGCTGGCCGACGGGACAGCCCGGGAGTTCGACCGCGACCATCCCTGGTTCTCGGCTGTCCAACTCGGCCTCGGGTCGCTGGGCGTGATCACCGAGGTGACCTTGCGCACCCGGACCTCGCCGATCTACACCTGCCTGAAGAACGCCGTCAGCGCCGGCACGCTCGACGACGATGTCCAGACCTGGAACCGCGAGAACGACCTGGTCAAGGCCTGGTGGTTCCCCCAGGAGGGCCAGGTCCAGGTCTGGACCGCGAGCGAGGCGACCGACGACGAGGTAAGCCGTCACCGCGAGGCCGGCGGCGGCCTGCTGGAGCACGCGACCGTGAGCGAAGCCATGAACGACACCATCGCGCAGACCCTGCGTCAGCTGCAGGACGACACCAAGGTCGCCGTGACCGACAAACCGTCTCGCACGGTCACCCGCTTCCGGGACTTCACCGACGTGACCGGAGACATCTACCAGGTGTTCTGCCGGGGGATCGCCACGCCGCAGATCAACGTCGAGATCGGTATCCCGCTGGATCTGGCCGGCGGCGTCATCAAGAAGATCAAAGACTGGCACGACGAGACGAAGCCGAGGATGCACTACCCCGTCATCCTGCGCTGCACCGGCCCGTCCGAGGCCTGGCTCAGCCCCTCGCACGGGCAGGACACCTGCTACTTCGGGTTCGTCGTCTATTACTCCGAGGACGGTTCGCTCTCCGAGGAGGGCGTCAGCTTCCTGCGTGCCGTGGAGAAGGTGCTGGCCGCAGAGGGTGGTCGGCCGCACTGGGGTAAGTACTTCGACGAGTCCTTGTACGACTGGCCCGCGCTGTACCCGCAGTGGGAGTCGTTCCGCCAGGTACGTGACGCCCTCGACCCGGAGCGCCGCTTCGCCAACGACTTCACCACTGCGCTGTTCGACTGATCGCTGTGCGATCCGACCGGAGGGGACCGACGATGAACGCCTGGGTCACCATGCTGACCACCCCGGACTACCTGGTGGGGGTGCGCACGCTGCGCGCCTCACTCGAGGCGTCCGGGAGCGTCCATCCGTTCGTCGTGATGGTCACCGACGGCGTCGACGCCGTCAGCCGTCAGGTGCTCGAGGACGACGGGTGCCTGGTGCGCGTCGTGGACCCGGTCCGACCGGCCGCCGACCTCGAGGACAACTACGCCAACGCCCGATTCGCCGAGGTGTGGACGAAGCTGCGCGTCTGGGGCCTCACGGAGTTCGAGCGCATCGTCGTCCTGGACGCCGACATGCTGGTGACCCGGAACATGGACGAGTTGTTCACCCTGCCGCTGGCCGACGGCGCGATCGCCGCCTGCCACGCGTGTCGCTGCAACCCGCGGCGCATCGCGAGCTACCCGGCGAGCTGGACGCCGGCGAACTGCTTCTACACCTACTGCCGCGGATCGGAGCACACCAGCGAGCCGGCGGTGGTCGACAACTATCTCAACGGTGGACTTCTCGTCATCGAGCCCGACGCGGCGGTGTTCACCGAGCTGCTGGCCCGGTTGGCGGCGGTCGATGACCTGGCGGCCTACCCGTTCGCCGAGCAGGATTTCCTCAACGAGGTCTACCGGGGGCGCTGGCAGCCGCTGCCCTACGTCTACAACGCCCTCAAGACCCTCCCGTTCCAGCACCCCACGATGTGGGATGACGCGGTGGTGAAGAACATCCACTACATCATCGACAAGCCGTGGGAGAAAGCGCTGGATCCTGACGACCGCTACTACCCGCTGACCAAGCTCTGGTGGGACGTCGCCGGCGATGCGGGCACGGTTCCACTCGAAGTGGTCCGCGGAGTCGGTTAGCGACCGTCAGGTTCGGTGAATCCGGCCAGCACTTCGGGCAGCGTCTGCCTCGACGGCCAGGACTGACCGGCAGCGGGGTCACTGGCAGTGAGAGTCCCGGTGTCCATGGCGAGCGCGGTCCGGTTCTGGCGTGCAAACGCAGGGCTGATCGGGCGGGCGAGGACAGCCAGGATCCGCAGCGCAGGTCGCGGCAGGTGGCGGGGTGACCCGTCCCAACCACGGGCATTCTGCAAGGCTCGGGCGAGTTCGGTCATGGTGATGGGCTGGCCGGCGACCTCGAGAACCTGCCCGCGTAAGGACGAGTCGGTGGCTGCGCGGCTCACCACGGCTGCGACATCCAGTGCCGAGACCATCCAAATGGGTCGTTCGCCCCGGCCGAAAATCAACGGATGACCTGACTTGCCCGCTGTGGTGCCGAGGACCGTCAGCCAGGTCTCCAGGTAGGCCGATGCGCGCACGATGGTCCACGCCGTTCGGCTGCCTCGTAGCTGCCGTTCAGCAGCGCACTTGGCGCGGAAGAGGTCGACCGGGCTGTCTGGCGATGCGCCCAGCACCGAGACCATGACCACGTCCGCGCCGGCCGCGGCCGCGGCGGCGACGAGGTTGGCGTTACCCCGCTCGTCCACCTCGACGGGTCCGGCTCCGCGACCGCCGAGGAATCCATGGACGGCCGAGACGACCACGGACGCACCGGCACACTGGTCCGCGAGCCCGTCGGCGCGACGAACGTCGCCGGCCACCACCTCGACGGAGTCGTCCCACAGGGCACGGGCGCGGGGTGCGTCGCGGACCAGTACCCGGACCGACTCACCCCGGGCGAGAAGGTCGTTGACGACGTGCTGACCCAGGAGACCGCTGCCGCCCGCAACGACGATCACGGATGAACATCTGCGTGCACCTGGGCCCGCACGGCGCGATCGGGCGTCATCCCGGCCTCGTCGACCGGCTCGAGGTAGAACCGGGCCGAGACGGCGCGGCCATCCCACACGGCGAAGATGATGACCCCCCGCATGAGATGCTGCGTGCCGTCCAAGCGGGTGCCGCTCATCTCCCACTCCGACCACAGGTCGGAACCATCCACCACATGGCTCAGGACACGGGCCCGGACGTCAGGGATGAATCCAAAGATCTGCCGCCAGTTGCTGCGGACCTGCTCGACGCCCTGGAAGGCCCGGCTGGGGTGGGCGGGCGTGTCGTTGCGGTAGTCGGGTGTGAAGCAACCGACCAGAGCGTCCAGGTCATGGTCGTTCGTCGCCTGTAGGAGGCGAACGAGAAACGTAGGTAGCGCGTCGCCGGACATGGACTCTCCATTTCGTTACAGTGGATTGTATCGAATTCTTCGAGTATGAGACGAGCCCTGATGAACGTCAAGAGGCGTTACGACGGAACCGCCCGCCAGGCACAGGCCGAGCAGATCCGTCTGGCGTTGATCGAGACCGCCCGCGACATGCTGCTGGGCGACGGGTACGCCGCAGTGACGATGCCGAAAGTGGCCTCGGCGTGTGGAGTGTCTGTGGAGTCGGTCTACAAACGCTTTCCCGGGAAACCGAGCCTCGTCCGGGCCGTGGTCGAGCACGCGTTGCACGGAACCGGGTCGGTGGCGGCTGAAGCCCGCTCCGACGCCCTGGGCGCGGATGACCTGGGGGAGTTGCTGCAGGGGTGGGGACGGCTATCGGCCGAGGTTGCGCCGCGGGTAGCCCCGATCCTGCTTCTCATCCAGCGCGCCGCCGCCCGCGATGTGGAACTCGCGGACCTCGCTCGAGAACTCGATGCCAATCGACGTGCCCGAATGACGGAGAACGCGCACCGCCTCGCGGACGCCGGGCACCTGCCGCCTGGCCTGTCTGTCGAACAGACGACCGACATCCTGTGGACCTACAGCTCGCCGGAGGTGTACGACCTTCTCGTGATGCGCAGTGGGTGGAAGCTCGATGAGTACGCCACGTTCATCACAGCCGGTCTTGCCGCCCACCTCGACACTCATCCGGCCGGGCCCGCCGGATTCGGCAGCCGTAGCTCGTCGTCGAATTCTCGAACTTGCGCGGAGAACAGCCCGGTGGGGTAGCGCCTCGCGACCTCCACCGCGTCCTCCCAGGTGTCGACATCACGGAACGTCTCGAGCAGCAGGGGGTCCCGTTGCCGCATCCGCATCGAGGCGCGCTGCGCCGCACCGGTTTCCGCGGTACTCATCGGCACCCCGGTGAAGACCCGAGAATCGGCGGTGGTCATCCCGATCGCCCACCAGCCGCCGTCCTCGGCGAGACCCAGGACGGCCCCGCTGGGTGCGGACTCCAGGCTCGTCATCGCGGCGTCGAGGACGTCCCGGCTGACCTGCGGGGTGTCCATGCCGATCTGCAGAGTGGGGCCGCCGCAGTCGTCCCACGCTGCCGTCAGCCGCTCCGTCAGAGTGGCACCGCGCTGGGTGATGACCTCGAAACCGGCGGGTAGCCATTCGCCGGGAGCACCGGACAGCGCGAGCACGCGCCGCGTCGCACCACTGGCGGCCACCGCAGCCAACGTGTCGTGCAGGGCGGCCGCCGCGACCGATGCGGCCTGCCGGTGATCCAGTGGCGGGCACAGCCTCGTCTTGACCAGACCGGCGACCGGCGCCTTCGCCATCACCATGAGTTTCATCGGTAATCCGCCAGCAGGCGGCTCATCGAGCGGTATGCGCCGACGGTGCCCCGGACCGTGCCGGTCACCTTGGATCGGCCGATGCGCTGCCGGTAGTCGACCGGGCGTTCCTCGATCCGCCATCCGGCGCCACCCGCCTTGAGCACCATTTCCAGGGGCCAACCGAAGGTCCGGTCCGTCATGCCCAGGTCGAGCAGGTGATGACGACCGACAGCCCGCATCGGACCGAGGTCGGTGATGGGCGCCGCCACCCGGGCCCGAACCTGGTGGGCCAGCCACCTGTTGGCCACTCGCGCATGCCAGGGCCAGGACCCTGGCTGGTGCCGGCGGGCGCCCAGCACCAGATCCGCAGCGTCGGCGATCACGGGGGCGCAGATCTGGTCGAGGTCGCCCGGATCCAGGCTGGCGTCGGCGTCCATGAACGCCACCACGTCCGAGGTGGCCGCCAGCAGCCCCGCGTAGCACGCCGCCCCGAAACCCCGCCGGTTCTCGACGACCACCAGCGCGCCATGTGCGGCCGCGACCGCGGCTGAACCGTCCGTGGAGCCGTTGTCCACCACGATCGGCCGGTATCCGACAGGAAAGCGGGACAGCACCCACGGCAGGGCATCGACCTCGTTCAACACCGGCAGGATCACGTCCACCCGACCCTCGCCCGCGGATGTCACGAGGGGCCCGGGGCGGGGGTCGTCCGCAGGTACAGCAGGGTCGGACGGCGGGGCTGATCGGTGACCTGGACGAGCGTGCCGTCGGGGACGAAAGCGCTGCTGGCCAGCGTGAAGTCACGCGCCAGGGCCGCCCCGAACAGGCCCGCCTGGCTGCTGTCGTCGAGGACGACCGCCGAAACCCCGTCCAGTGACCACGGCAGCAGCGCAGTCACGGCGTCCCTTCCCCTTCCTTCCCGGCTCGCCAGCACGTCGAAGATGGCGATGGACGACGCGGTGACGGGTTTTCCGGCCAGCCGGAGGTAGTAGGGATGCCCGGGCATGACCACCGTCCCCGGTAATGCCCGGAGGTCGGCAATCAACTGGTCCCCGGCGGCACGGTCGGCCGCCGAGGGCACGACATGCAAGCGCCAGAGGGTCATGGCACCGAACTGCAACAGCAGAATCGCGGCGACCGCGACCAACAGGCGCCCGCCGAGCCGACCCGTGCGCAGTGCGCCGGCGAAGATCATGGCGACGCCGATGGCGAGCCCGGCGTGCGCCGGCATGGAGACGTTGACATAACCACCCTCGTGGATCCGTCCGGCCAGAGCCGCGATGAGGAGACCGACACCCGCCGCGGCCAGGAACGACACTTCGGTGGGCCTCCGCCACTGGCGCACCGTGGCCCAGCGGAATTCCACCGGTCGGAAACGACGGACCAGCCAGACCCCCAGCCCGATCGCGAGACCGAACGGCAGCAGCAGGTCGACCAACCAGAACTCCCACAACCACCGCGGCGCCCACGGCTGACCCAGTAGCTGGCGCACGACCGCAGGGGAGTACCAGCCTCCGGTCAACAGGTCACCCAACAGCGTGGAACCGGCGATGCCGCCGATCAGGACGATCGCCGCCGTCAGCCCGGCCGGCCGCCGAAACACGAGAAGCCAGCACACGATCGGCATCGCCACCAGCACCGCGGTCTGCTTGGTCAGGAACGCCAGGAACAGCAGACCACCCACTGCGGCGCCGCCGGCCGCGGTTCCCGCGCGGACCCCGACGGCGACGGCCGACAACAGGAAGGCGAGCAGCACCGAATCAACCCGGGCAGTGTCCGCCCAGGCCCCGGAAACCCGGTAGCTCGCCGCGTACAGACCGACACCCACGGCGGCGGCCAGCCCACTACCGCCGGCCCGTCGAATGATCACGGCGATGAGCAGCAGCACGATCAGGCTGGCCACCAGCGACACCAGTCGCAGCGGAAGCAGGCTGACGCCGGTCACCGACGCCACCGCTCCGGTCAGCCAGAAATACAGCGGGGGATAGGGCCACGGGGTGAACTCCAGGGTCGGCCGCGCGTACAGCGGCTGGCCGGTGGCGACCCTCGCAGTGACCTCCACCATGCTGCCTTCGAAGTGCGACAGCTCGTAGGGATATCCGATGCGCAGGACCGCTACGACCAGGTAGGCCAGAACCGGCATGGCCGCCACCACCAGGATGCTGACTGCTCCGAAGGACCGCACCGCGACCGGCCGGAGCCGTCGACGAAGCGCCCACGGCGCTGCTGCCATGCGGCGGGCAGCCGGTCAGGACGCCAGTAGGTAAGCACGCGCCCAGGGCCGACGCGAGTCGGGAACCTTCCTGCGTAGCCAGGCATCCAGACCCCAGACCCGGCCGGCGGCGAAGCCCAACACCGCCAAATGGGCTGCCGCCATCAGGAAGTAACTCCATTTCCACTCGTTGGGCGAGGCGCCGACGGACAGGAAAATGGCGATGGTCTGGACAATGCCCACCACCGCCCAGAAACGGGTGGCCAGTCCGGCCAGTAGGAACACCATCAGGCAGATTTCGAGCAGGTAGACCGCCCAGCCGAAGAACGCGAAATTGGGCAGGATGAAGTTCTCCACGAGCGACGAGTACGGCTGCAGCACCGGGTGGTCGACTGCGAGTTTGGTGAAGTAGTAGAGGCCGGTTCCGTCATCGGCCCCGAAGCTCGGCGGGACCTTCCAGGAAATGTTGTCCAGCCAGAGCAGGCCGACGACGATACGAACGACAAAAGCGCTGACCTCGGCGGCTCGGTCGTGCGCGACGCGGGAGGTGGGGGCTGACGAAGCTGGAGTGCGGGGTCTGACGGGTGCTGACATCAATGCTCCTCGAGCCGGAAACTACAGGTGCAGATCTGCCCGCCCGGACGACGCCACTGCGTTCCGCCGGCGCCACGGACGGGTCGTGGTTCCGGGTTCGATGATGATCCTGACGCCGTAGGGCCTCAGGCACAAGGGAACAGCGCAGCCGCTGCTCCTGCTGCAGCCCACTGCTCGGCGAACAACCGGTTGACCTCGTCCAGGGCCGGGCCCAGCGGCTCGATCTGCCGGGTGACCAACGCGTTCTCGTCCAGCGCTGCCACCGGATGCCAGAAGATGCCGTCGGCAGTGACGGTGATCTCCGGGACCAGGGTCTCCCGGGAGAGCTGCACCCCGGACTCCGCCAAGCCCTCCTGCGCCACCGGGCGGATGACCTGGTCGGTTCGGGGGATCGCGAGATCGTCGAGGAAGCCGCGCAGCTCACTGAGTGCCTCCGGAGCTGGGCTGCTGATCGTCGCGGCCACCCGGACCCGGAACCCCTCCGCGATCGCCACCTTGATACCGGCGACCGCCCTCGCCCAGCTACCGGCACCTCGGTGCGCATCATGAACGTCGGGTGTGGCGGAATCCAGACTGATCTGGAGCGCGAAGTCGGTGCGTGGCATCGACCGCAGCGAGCGCAGTCCTGGGCCCCGGAACAACATTCCGTTGGTGAGCAGCGTCGTCGGCAACAGCGCCACGCAATGATGCACGATCGTGCTGATGTCGGGCAGCAGGAACGGCTCACCGCCGGTCAGGTAGACCTCGCCGACCCCCCAGGCAGCGGCCTCGGCGACGATTCGTGCAATCCGATCACTACCCAGTTCCTTGTGCGGAGACCGCGGCGAGGACGCCACACAGCAGTAGTCGCAGGCCAGGTTGCAGTGGAAATTCGTATAGAGCCACAGCCGGGCGCCCGGTAACCGGTCGGCGCCCAAGGTCAGCGCCGGGTCGGGGACACGTCCGCGACGAATCACCACCGAGCCCGAGTCAGTGCCCGGCGTGGATCCGGGATCGGCAGTCAGCACCCTGACAATCGAATTACCGGTGCGATCTGCCCAGCGTCGGGCGATCTCCTCGTCACCGGGGTCCCTCAACGACACTTCCACGGTGCCGCCATCGGCCAATCCGCCGACGGCCCGCACCAGCTCGAGAATCACCATCGAGGGTCGACGCCCTGCTCACGCACGGCTTCGAAGAGGCCGGCATACCCGTCCAGATGCGGTTCGACCCACTGCTTGAGCCCCTCGAGTTCCAGGATCCGGCGGTCGGCCGGCGTGTCCCAGTCCATCGAGAGCAGCTTGTCGACCCAGGGCTGATATCGCTGGGCAGGCAACGAGTCCAAGGCGGTGAACATGCAGTGCGAGTAGGTCTCGGTGCGCCAGACTTCTTCCAGTGCCCCGGGCATCAGCTCATCACGACCGATCGCCTCCCAGGTCGTGATGCCGATCGCGGCGACATCGGCCTCCGACGCCAACACCGCCTCGATGGCATCGAGTTCGCTACGGCCGGTGTCCCCATGCTTGCCGATGTCACTGTTGAATCGGGTGACCTCCAGTTGATCGGCCCTGATACCGGCCTTCGCCAAATAGTGCAAAGGCAGGATGGCAGCCTGGGCTGAATCCGCAGAGCCCAGGGCGAGCCGGGTGCCCTTCAGGCTGTCCGGCCCGCTCAAACCACTTCCGGCCTGGGCTACGAACACCGTGCTGAAAACGGTGTCGGTGTCGCGCATGGCCAGGGCCTGGCATCGACCCTCGGTCTGTAGGACGGTCCGTACATAAGCGAGGTTGGTGTTCCAGGCGATGTCGATGTGGCCGTTGATCAGCGCATCGACCTGACGGCCGTAGTTGGAGAACAGGACGAAGTCCATTTCCTGGGGTGAACCGCGGAAGAAATCGCGGATACCTTCCCAGATGGGAACGACATTCGCGGTGTAGGCGACAGCACCGACGACGAGTGCGGGGTTGGTCATTTTCGGTTCGCTTTCGCTGGCTAGAAGACCGGAAGGCCGCAAATGGCCTTGCCGTAGAAGTCGTAGAGTGCGTCCGCGGTGGGAGCCATCACCGAACCGGCCCGGGCGTCCCTGAATGCTCGTTCGATCGGCAGATGCTTGGAGAACGCCGCACCGCCGCACACCCGCATGGCCGCCTCGGTGATCTGCAGCGCGGCGTCGTTCACCGACGCCTTGACCCCCAGTACCTGCAGCATCGTATCGTCGCTCGGCTGTGCGACGCTCTGTGCACTGTGCCGCAGATAGCTCCGCTGCGCTTCGACGGCGATGGCCATCCGGGCCAGTTGGGCGCGAATCGTCGGAAGACCGGACAGCGCCTGGTCCAGGTGTTCGAGCCGAGCCGCGCCGGCGTGACCGATGGCCGCGGAGGTGGCGGACTGCGCCAGCCCCAGCGACACGGCCGCGTTCCCCAGATTGAACCAGGGCAGCACGGTCGACATCATCGTGCCGAAACCTCCGCCCGCCGCGCCCAGCCGGAACCCGTCGGGCACGCTGCAGTCCACCGTCATGGGAGACGAGTTGTTGCCCCGAAGGCCCAGGCCGCGCCAGGGCCCCGCCACAGTCAACCCGGGGGTGTCCCGGGGTAGCGCGTACAGGTCGACTTCGCCCGCGTTCGCGGTCACCGATCCAGCCGTGACCACGTAGACGTCCGCCTGGCCGGCCGAAGTGACCCAGCTCTTGTCCGCCTTGATGTGCACCTGGTCGCCCTCGACCATCGCCGCGGAAACGGGCGCCCAGAAGTGCGAGCGGGATCCCCGCTCACTGAACGCCAGCGTGCCCAGGGCCTTGCCGGACGCCAGGTCTTCCAGCAGACCGGAGTGCGCCGCGGGTGGGGCGGCGGCGATGGTGACCGCCGCGGCGGTGTGCATCAGGTAGACCATGGCGGTCGACCCACAGGCAGCCGCCACTTCGCACATCACATCGACGAACTCCACGGGGCCTGCGCCGAGGCCGCCGACATCCGCCGGGAGGACCAGGCCGAACAGGCCGGCGGAGCGCAGCGCGTCTATGGACTCGGCCGGGAAGACGCCCTCGGTGTCGACCCGTTCGGCATGTTGCCGAACGACGGTCAACGCATCGGTCAGTGCCTCGGGTACGGACATGTGTCGAACTCCTCCTGTGCGCAGCCGGTGTGTTGTTAGCCATAGTGCACTGAACCACTGGGCGAGACACGATTCTCGCGGATGAGGCATGACGATGTCGGTGCCGGTGCCTGATCAGAAAGCGAGGGCGATGCTCCTCATTCGTCCGGCTGAACACTCAGCCTGTCAGGGCGCACTGTGTCGTGAGGTTATGAGAGCGACCGACAATGCGACCTCACGATTCGGTAGGAATCTGAGCTGGGCGTGGTGGGCGACGGTCTTGCGGTTCAGTCGCCCGGTAACCGCTGACGACGGTCGCGGTCGACCGCAGGTGGACGCGAGCGTCGCTCAGGTCTGGTTGCACCATTTTGAGCACCTCGGCACGGATGGTCTCCTGCAGCTGCAGGTCAGCGCGGCTGAGACCGGCCACGACGGGAGCGGCGACGTCGGTCATGAATGACCAGTACCGCTCGGGCGTGTCGTGGACCATCTCGAAAGAGACTTCTTCCTCGGTGACATCAGTGAGCCCTGCGTCGACGAATACTGCGGAGAGATGACCGTCGGGTGCGCAGCGGAATAGCCCAGGAGCATCCGGCGGCACGGCTGGCGTCGCGACGTGGCGGGAGATTGTTGACATGATGGTGGTTGCCCAGGCGTTATTCGCCGGCTTGCCCCACACCGCGGCGCTCACCCGTCCACCCGGTCGAACCACCCGGGCAAATTCTGCGGCGGCGGCTGCGACGTCGGGAAAGAACATGAACCCGAAGCGACACAACACCGCGTCGAAGCTGGCATCGGCGAACGGCAATGCCCCCGCATCGCACACCTGAGTCGTGACATTGCGTAGTCCGCGCTTCGCCGCCTTTTCCGACGCCACCGCCAGCATGCCTTCCGCCAGGTCGCTCAGGGTGACTCGGCCTTGCGGCACCAGGGCCGCTGCGCTGAGACCCGGCTCGCCGGTGCCGGTGGCCACATCGAGGACGTCGGAGCCGTCGCGCAGCTCGGCGTGACGAAGCATGGCCTCGCCGACCGGAGCCAGCCAGCCGACAACCCACGAGTCCCAGCTTTTCCAACCACCAGCAAAACGGTCCCAGGTCTCACGTTGCTGGTTGCGAAGGTGATTACGCTCAGATGTCATGGGTCGCTCCTCACCTCGCAGCGTATCTCCGACCCAGGCGCCCTGGATCGTTGGGTAGGCGGCCACCGCGACGACGGACACAAGCTCCGCCACCTGGCGAAACGAACGGCCAAAGCTGTTCCCAGTTCATCAGGGTGGGGCCGAAGGGAGTCGAAACCTCCTCCGAGCGGATCTGACGCTCACGTACAGCGAATCGCCTGTAAGCCTTGGCAGGGCTGGTCCGAGGCTGGCTGGCGATCGCGGTCAGCGAGTCACCGCTGTTGAGCCCCAACAGGATCTGCTCACGGTCGTCAATCGTCAGGTGCCCGACCCTGGGAGCCCAACCGAACGGCTTCTCATCGAGGTGCCTGCCAGTGCGGGCCATGATCCCGACCATCGGCGCACTGCAACCGATCTCCCGGGCAATATCGACTAGCCGCCATCCCCTGGCGTGCAACCGGAGCGCCAGCTGCTTCTGTTCCCGACTCAGATGACCATGCGTGCCCTGCATCCAGATCCCTCCAACGATCAACGATCCCTACATCCCACCAGGACCCGTTGCGTTGACCGGTTGAATCCGCCATCGCGTTCGCCCGTTTCAGCTCCGCGACCTCCCGCTTGAGCCGGCGGACCTCCACCGATTCTTTCGACGACGTGCCCGCCCGGGCGCCGGCATCGACCTCGGCCCGACACACCCAGTTCCGCGCCGTCTCCGACGAGCCGACACCCGACAACTCGGCTACCCGAACCATCGCCGCCCACTCCGACTCGTGCTCCGGCAGGATCTCGCCGACCATCCGGACCGCCCGCTCCTTCAGCTCCGGCGGGTACCTCTTGGTGGTGTTCCCTGACATGACCCCAACCCTCTCAAGGGGGAGTGTCAGATTTCCGGTGTAAATGACCATGGCTCAGTTGGTGGTGGTTGGATCGATACGTCCTTCGAAGGTGATCGCGAAAGCGTTCAAAGCGGGCTTCCATCAGATGACCCAGCGGGCCCGTCCGCGGCCGGTCGGGTCGAGTGATCTGGTGACGAGGTAGAGGCACTTCAACGCGGCCTGCTCGGTCGGGAAGTGCCCGCGGGCCCGGATCGCCCGACGGTAGCGGGCGTTGAGGCTCTCGATGGCGTTGGTGGAGCAGATGATGCGGTGGATCTGGAACGTCGTAGTCCAGGAACGGGATGAACTCCGTCCACGCCGACCGCCACAGGCGGATGACCGCCGGGTAGCGGGTGCCCCATTTCTCGGCGAGTTCGTCGAACCTGGCCTTCGCCGAGGGCTCGGTTGGGGCGGTGTAGATCGGCCGGAGGTCCTTCGCGAGCTCGTCCCAGTGCTGCCGCGGCACGAAACGAAAACTGTTGCGCAGCAGGTGGATTACGCATGTTTGGACGACAGCGAGCGGCCACGCGGTGGTCACTGAGTCGGGCAGGCCTTTGAGCCCGTCGCAGACCACGATGCACACGTCGTCCACGCCACGGTTCTTGATCTCGGTAAGCACCCCCAACCAGAACTTCGCTCCTTCACCGCCGTCGCCGGCCCACAAACCCAGGAACTCGCGCTCCCCGTTGCAGGTCACCCCGACCGCGACGTAGACCGGTCGGTTGGTGACCTGCCCGTCCCTGACTTTGACCATGATCGCGTCGATGAACAGCACTGGGTACACGCGGTCCAGCGGTCGGTCGCGCCATTCAGTCATCTCCTCGACGACCTTGTCAGTGATCCGGCTGATGGTGTCCTTGGAGACGGTGGCGCCGTAGACGTCGGCGAAGTGCGCCGACACCTCCCCGGTGGTCAAACCCCCTGCGGTCAAGGACATCACGACATGATCGACACCATCCAGGCGGCGTTGCCGCTTGCGGACGATGGCCGGCTCGAAGCTGCCGTCGCGGTCCCTGAGGACCTCGATCTGAACCGGCCCTACCGCGGTGAACACCGTTTTGGCCCGGTTGCCGTTGCGGGAATTCCCGCCGTTACGGCCGGTCGGATCGTGCTTGTCATAGCCCAGGTGATCGGTGATCTCCGCCTCGAGGGCAGTCTCCAACACCGTCTTCGTCAGCCCGGTCAGGAGCCCGCCGGGTCCGATCAACTCGACCCCTTCGGCCCGGGCCTGCTCGATGAGAGCGTGGGCGAACTGCTGCTGATCGATCCGGTCCATGGTCGGCATGGACTCAATCGTCTCGGTCATAGCTGGTCCTTCCCGCCAAGCAACGCTCGGCGTGTCAGGCCAGATCATTTACACCGGAAGTCGGACAGCCCCTCTCAAGGTTCAGAGTCTCCGGACTTGCCGGGGCGGTTCAAAGTGTCGGAGTCAGGCTACTGGCTGCAGCGATTACCGAAGGATCTCCCGGGAGCCCACGAAGGCGCAGACACCTAACCGCGGCCGCGCAGAATCTTGATTGACAGATTGGCGGCCCACGGCGTACCTAACCTCGTATGCTCGCGATTCGTGCCACCCGGATGTTCGACGGTCAAAGGTTCAGCGCCGGCGGCGCCACGGTGCTGACCGACGGGGGCCAGATCGTGGGCGTTGAGGAGGGTTTTCCCGACGTCGGCGAGCAGTGGCAGATCATCAACCATGAGGACGCGACGATTCTGCCCGGTTTGATCGACACCCATGTGCATCTCGTTGGCGACAGCGGTGTCGGTGCGCTGGATCGCGTCGCCGGTTTCACCGATGACGAACTCGATGCGGTCATCACCGAGGGGCTGCGGTGTCAATTATCGGCCGGTGTGACCACGGTCCGTGATTTAGGTGATCGCCGCTTCAGCGTCCTGGAACGGCGTGACCGGCAACGGGGCGGCGGCGCCCTCGAACCGGAACCGACGATCCTGGCGTCGGGGCCGCCGCTGACCAGCCCCGGTGGCCATTGCTTCTACATGGGCGGAGAGGTCGCTGGCTCAGCTGGTATCGAGGCGGCGATCGCGGAACGGCTGGAGCGGAGCATCGACGTCGTCAAGGTGATGGCCAGCGGTGGGATGACGACTCCAGGGACCGACGTGATGGGTACGCAGTTCAGCACCGACGAATTGCGGTTGATCGTGAGACTGGCGCACGACGCCGGTCTACCGGTGACCGCCCACGCCCACGCCCTGTCTGCGGTCGAGCAGGCTGTGGACGTCGGAGTGGACGGCATCGAGCATTGCAGCTGCCTGACGAACAAGGGAGCGGAATTGTCCGACAGCTTGTTGGCGAGGTTGGTCGAGAGCGGCGTCGCGGTGGGCGCAGCGTTGGGCGTACCACCCGCCTCGCAGTTCGACATGGCTCCGCAGGCCATCAAGGACCTGATGAGGCGCGCCGGTGTGACACCCGAGGGCCTACGGACCATGCGCCTGCAAACGACGGGCCGGATGCACCGCGCTGGGGTTCGGTTCGTCACTGGCGCCGACTCGGGCATCAACCCGCACATGAGCCACGGTGGGCTACGGCACGCGGCGTCGTTTCTGGTAGAAGCCGGTGCCAGCACCAGGGACGCACTGGCCGCCTCCACCTCGGTCGCCGCCGAAGTATGCGTCCTCGGCGACCGAAAGGGATTCCTACGCGACAGGTACGACGCCGACATCATCGTCGTGCATGGGAATGCGGAAGCCGACATCGAAGCCTTGCAGGATGTTCGGTCGGTGATACTCGGCGGCAGCGTCGTTCGCTGACCGGGGAGATCTGAGTGCCGAGCTCTCTGCTGCGCGAGTCAGGAAACCAGGGCTGCGCTTGGCTGCTCGATCACCGCAACGGAGCGTCGTGCTCGTCGAGCACCGCTGCGGGCGCCGTCGCAGCGAGCCACGCCTTCGCACGCTCGACACCCCCTGCGCGGTCCTGTGTGACGGACAGGAAGGTGCGCGGGGAGAAGAGCACAGTGAGCGCGTCGGTGGCTGTCTCAGGTCGAAGTCCCTGCACATGGGATGTCTGGCTGCGATGCGCGAGAGCACCGATCGGTAGGCGTCCAGTCGCAGGCGCCCGAGCGGATCGAAAACCTGTTGGGTTTCCGGCTCGATGCGCGCCGCCTCCCGGGCGACATCGTTCAGCGCGCTCTCGCGTTCGAAGATCGGCGCGGATGAGCTGATGAACCGGGCGAGCGCCACGCCTCCATGCGCGACATCGGCCTAGTGCACGAACCGGTGATCACCGACCTGTTCATCGACGGAACCGTATGGTGCTTGACCGGAGGATGATCAGCCCCGGGTCTATCAGCACTGCCAGCGTCGAAGCGGAGCGGTCGACAACTCACCGCGACTTATTGTCCACGAAGTTGGCGCCGCGGTTGCGCAGCTGCGTGAAGCACAGCGTCTCGTCGCCGTTCTTGTCGAATCGCTCCAGCGTCGACGAGACGATGGCGGCCAGCTCTCTGCACACGCATCGGGGAAGACCGGACCAGCCAGCACTGTCCGCTCCGCGCGGTCAGAGGACTGGAACGGGTTTGAGCCCTGTCGCACCGGAGGCGTCGCGCCCGCAGGCATGGCGACCGCCATCATCGCGGCGACAACGGGCAGAACGGCAATCAGCGTCCGCATCATGAACCTTCCGACGTCAAGGCAAGGGTCGTACCTCGGGTAGTGGGACTACCCAACCGCTGCCGCAACGCTCAGAGGGTCACAGATCGGGCAGTCGCCATCACGGGACGACCACCACCCGCAGGTGACGGCAGACGATTCGTGGTGGGTCCGCAGCCGGCTCACCTCGAGCCGTAGCCTCCCTGACAGCCCCGGTGGGCGACTGGGTTCCGGTCGCTCAGCGCCTGTCCCCGAGATGCGTTGCGCCACTTACGTTTCCCTAGGGTGGGGCCGAAGGGAGTCGAACCCTCACTGGCACGGACCTAAACCGTGTGCCTCTGCCAATTGGGCTACGGCCCCGTACCGGACGGCTGCGCTGTTCGGCGCACTGACTCTAACCGGGAGGGCAGCGCCAACAGTCGCCGGGTCAGGACGAGAGGCCCAGCTTCTCCAACACCCGGTCCACGTGCCCGGTGGCCTTGACGTTGCGCCAGACCTGGGTGAGGGTGCCGTTCTCATCGATGACAAAGGTGGATCGAATGACGCCCATCATCTTCTTTCCGTAGAGCGACTTCTCGCCCCAGGCGCCGTACTGCTCGTGTACGGAGTGGTCAGGGTCGGAGAGCAAGGTGATGTCCAGGTTCTCCTGGGTGCGGAACTGGACCAGCTTGTCCGGCGCGTCCGGCGACACTCCGAGGACGACGTAGCCGCCGGTGTCGAGCGTCTGGCGGGCGGCGGTGAACTCGCAGGCCTCGGTGGTGCAGCCCGGGGTCATGGCCGCCGGGTAGAAGTACAGGATGACCTTCTTCCCGCTGAAGTCGGACAGCGAGACGGGGTTGGCGTCGGCGTCGGTGAGGGTGAAGCCCGGGGCGGTGTCGCCCGTTGCGGGGAGTGTCGTGGTCATGGCGTTAGGGTATTGACTTCGAGCGCAGCCGTGCGCCCGGGGGAGATGTGTGGGCCTCCGGACACACCCGAGGACAAGGAACACCCTGTGGCCCGTGACGCAGACACCATCCAGGCCGAGATCGAGCGGGCCCGCGATGCGCTGGCGGTCACCGTCGACGAGCTGACCGTTCGCGCCGACCCGAAGCGCCTGGCCAACGAGGGCAAGGACAAAGCCGTCGCGAAGCTGCAACAACCGCAGATCAAGTTTCCGCTGATCGCGGTGGGGATCGTCATCGGTGCGTTGATTCTCCGCAAGCTGCTTCGCTGAGGACTGTGTGATCTGGTAGGAGTGTCGTTGCCGGAGGTTGCCCGACACGCGGGTGGGACATCAGTCGCCGACCCCACCGGGCTCGGCGACTACGTTCAACGACGGGACGGTTGCGCCGCCCCGTCGATGCTGAGCCTGTGTCGATTGCGAATGCCCGAATATCCGGTGCTCAGAATCCACAGGGCGGTTGCATGAAGTTGTCCCGACGCGTGATGTCCATGATCGGCGCGACGGCGACCCTCGCGGTCCTCGCTTCCTGTACATCGGCAGTCGCCGGCAGCGTCAGCTCGTCGTCCGC
>JBDSLP010000184.1:0-9359 GCA_039916325.1 Nakamurella sp.
CAGCGTCGAACCGGTCGCTGGCTCGGAGGCGGTTCTCGGCGCGGTAGCCACTGACACGGCAGCCTCGAAGGCGCCAGCGTCGCCGTCTCGCGGGCGCAAGCAGCCGTAGCTCGGGACGGGCAGCCACCTGTCGTAGCGACCTGACGACCTTGGTCGTCAGCCCGCTACGGCGCACCCTCCATGGGTGCATCGCTGTCCCCACGGGGACTTTTCAAGGACAGGAGCAGCGGCTTGAGGGAGACTGACCACTTCGGTCAATCCTCCTCGCCGCGCTCCTGTCCATCACCACTCAGGCAGCTTGAACTAAACAAAAGGAGGCAGGCGATGACGAACGAAGGATCACGACCGGAGCCGCGGCTGAGGTTGGTCGACGCCAGCTTCCGCATGCAACAGGACGAAGCTCAGGTGCAGCCCGTCGCGACCGAGGCTCCTGAACACGATGAGCTGCCGGTGGAACATCCCAAGCTGCTCATCGGCAGCGCGGCGGACCACACGAGCATCAGCGAACACGCGGTGTGGATCGACGCAACGCTCGAAGTCGATGACATCCGGGAGGCTATCCGGGAGATGCTCGAGACGTCTCCGGCTCTGCAGGCTGCTGGTAAGGCAGACGGCACCGGAGCTTGGATCATCCACGACTACCTCGGGTTCGGCATCTACGAGATGTACGAAGACGATCAGCTTGAGGTCGCTCATGAGCTTGCACTTGGCATACAGCAGCACGGCGAAGCCTTCAGCGGATGGGCCGAGATTCATCATGCCGACCGCTCGCGCTGGGCAGATTTTCCTGCCGCCTACCTGGGAACCTACGACCGGATGGCGCGACAAAATCGCAGCAGTCGTCCCGGAAGCAGTCCGCCAGCACGTGCGCATCGACGGCGCAGGACTCGCGGAGGATCTACGGCTGAGGGGCGGAATACAGGTCTGTCCGAAGCCCGCCGGTGGCGTTTGGGTTTTCCGCGGCGGAATGTAACCAGGACAGCCTTACCTGTATGCGCAGGGCCGCCGCTTGGGCCATTGTGGAATTGTCATCAGGCGTTGAATCAATTCATCGGGCGGATTATAATCGAAAGGACAAGAAAGGACCCATCTGTCTATGGCGCATCTCAATGAAGTTCAGAAGAAACGCCTTTCGGAGCTACTAAAGTCCGCCCGCCTGCGAAGCAAAATGTCAATGCGGGAAGTGGCTCGCCGCGCCCGTGTCGATCCGGCAACCATCGTGCGGCTGGAGCAAGGCAACAACCCGAACCCGACCATCGAAAACCTGTCGGCCATCGCTGAGGTCATCGGCATACCCACGGCCGACATCTTCGCACTCACCAAAGTCCTCAGGAAAGACGAGCTTCCAAGCTTCACGCCGTACCTCCGTGCCAAGTACCAGGACCTGGCTGAGGCGGACATCGCGGAGATGGAGGCTTACTTCCAACAGATTGCCAAGCGGCATCGGATCAGTCCCGACGGACCGCACCCCGGCGAGGACGAGTAGACCGCATCCCACCAACGAAGCAACTAACACGGAAGGAGAGCACATATGAGTGACAACGACGAACAGACGACTGCGAACGAGCCCCGCCAGAGTGTGCTGGCTTCCCTGCGAGCCTTCATCCCCCAACGGGACGCGACTTTCATTGAAGCGCTGCGCGTCGCCGAACTACAAGCCCATCGGCTACTGATCCGCTTCGGGATCACGGCGGCGCCGGTATCTGATGACCTACTGCTCGATCTACCACGTATGACCGTCGAGTACGTCCATGCGATGCCGACCAGTGGCTGCAGTTTCTGGGCGGCTGAGCACCGCAGCTGGATCATCCAGATCAACGCGGACGAACCGGCAACCCGACAACGCTTCACGGCCTTCCACGAGTACAAGCACATCATCGACCACGGTCGAACGAGCGAGTTGTACGGCAGCGGTCCGGCGGCGTTGAGGCGCGCCGAGCAGGCTGCTGACTACTTCGCCGGGTGTGTCCTAATGCCACGCAGCATGCTGAAGCGCGCCTGGGGCTACGGCGTCCAGAGTCCTGACGACCTGGCCCAAGCGTTTGACGTCTCAGCGGTCGCCGTCAGCGTGCGTCTTGCCCAGACCGGCCTCAGCGATCAGCCCGTCCGGTGCACCCAAGTTGCGACGGCTACACCGTCGACTCCCGGCAGGACCTCCTATCGACGACCGCGACAGTTCCCGACCTACCAGCGCCAATCCGCCCACACCCACCGCGTCCTCTTGGAGATCACGTGACCCGACCCGCACAGCCCAAACCATCGACAGCGGCTGAGGCGCTGGTGGACAAGATTGCGGTGGTCTACCTCCGAGTCTCCAGCGTGCGCCAGCTCGATACCGGCGCCGATGTCGACCCGGAGGGCAACTCGATCGCCACCCAACGGCAGATCTGCCAGGCCAAGGCCGACAAGATGGGTGTGCAGATTCAGAAAGAGTTTGTTGAGCCCGGCACGTCTGCGCAGACGATCGAGAAGCGAACGATCTTCCGGCAGCTACTGGCCTACGTCAGCGAACATCCGGAGATCGACTACGTCCTGATCTACATGCGATCCCGTGCCTTCCGAAACCTCGGTGACGCCGTCGTAACCAAGCGGCAGCTTGAAAAGCTCGGTATCAAGCTGGTCTCGGCCAGGGAGGACTTCGGCGAAGGCATTATGGCCGACGCCATGGAGGCGGTCACCGACATCATCAACGAGGTGCAGGTCCGGATGTCCGGCGAGGACATCCGCGTGAAGATGCAGCACAAGGCGGAGAACGGCGGCACCATCAGCCGGGCACGCCTCGGCTACCGCAACGCACGAATTGATTTTGAGGGGCGGCAGATCAACAGCATCGTCATCGACGACGAGCGGGCGCCGCTGATCCGCAAGGCATGGGAGCTCTACGCCACCGGCGACTACTCGTTGGAGCGGCTCTACGAAGTCATAGCGGATCTGGGCCTGACTACACGGCCGAGTCGACGCTGGCCAGCGCAGCCAGTCTCGGTGAGCAAGCTGCACCGCATGCTGCGCGATCCGTACTACACCGGTGTCGTTGTCTACAAGGGCGAGGTGTACCCGGGGCGGCACCCGGCGATCATCAGCCAGGACCTCTTCGACAGCGTCCAGGAGGTCATGGACGAGCGCTCGAAGCGCGGGCAACGCGACCGTGTGTTGTTCCACTACCTCAAAGGTGCCCTGTTCTGTCACCGCTGCAAGAAGCGTGACGACAGCATCAGGCGTCTGATCTACACCGAAGCCCGAGGTCGCGGCGGCGTTCGCTACGAGTACTTCGTCTGCCGCGGGCGTCAGGACGGAATCTGCGACTTACCGCACCTGCCGGCGGCTCAAATCGAGCAGGCCATCGTCAGCCACTACGCGACGTTGGCGCTGCCGGAGGATTTCATCGCCATCCTGACCACCGAGGTACAGGACGCCATGGCTGATCAGCAAGGCAGCATCCGCGAGATGCATGCCAGCATCAAACAGCAACTGACCAAGCTCGACGTCCAGGAGGAGCGACTGCTCGACCTCTTGACTGATGATGCGCTGCCGCGGGACAAGGTCCGTGCCCGACTCCGCAAGATCCAGATCGATCGGCAGCGTGCGCAGGAAGGACTGAAAGAGACTACCGACCAGCTCGCCGCCGGATCCGAGATTCTGCGGACCTACCTCGAGATGTTGAAGGACCCGCAGGATCTCTACCGACGGAGTCCGGACGACTCTCGACGGATCCTGAACAACGCCTTCTACAGTCAGCTCTTCATCGATGATCACGGCGTGCATGACGCACCGCTTACGTCGACCGTCCAGGATCTGGTCGACGCCGAGATCGCCTTCAGGGCTTCGCAGCCCGAGTCGGCGGCTAGGTACGAACGAGCAAGCTCGCCACGGCGAGTGCCGCAGACGGGCCAGCAACGCAAAAGGAGCCCCAGCATCTCTGCTGAGGCTCCTCTGAAAACTGAGACCTACTCACTCGCCGACCATTTTCTGGTCGGTGGTTCGAGTAAGTACGTCTTGGTCGGGGTGACAGGATTTGAACCTGCGACCTCTTCGTCCCGAACGAAGCGCGCTACCAAGCTGCGCCACACCCCGTAATGCCTGATCCAGACTAGCGGATCAGGTCGGTGCTCCCGACCAGTTTCGGGCTCAGATCGCGTCGGGCGCGACCAGGGTCAGCAGCGTCGCCTCCGGGCGGCAGCAGAACCGGGCCGGCAGGAACGGATTGCCCCCCACACCGCCGGAGACGTGCAGTCGACTGCCGACGCCCCACCGGGACAGCCCGCGGGCGCGGCTGCGGTCCAGGCCGCTGTTGGTGGTCAGCGCCCCGACGAACGGCAACCGAACCTGCCCACCGTGGGTGTGCCCGGCCAGCAGCAGCTCGTAGCCGTCCGCGGCGAACAGGTCCAGCACCCGCGGCTCGGGGGAGTGCATGACGCCGATCCGGACCACCGCGTGGTCGTCGGCCGGCCCCGCGATCTGGCTGTAGTCGTCCCGCCCGGTGTGCGGGTCATCGACGCCGGCGAAGGCGATCCGCTGCCCGCGAACAGTCACCGTGCCACGCCGGTTGGTCAGGTCCAGCCAGCCCCGCTCGGCCTGCGCCGCCCGCAGGTCCCGCCACGGCAGCGGCACCCCGGAAATGCGCGGCCCCTTCTGCAGGAAGTAACGGTGCGGGCTCTTGCGGATCGGCTCGACGAAGTCGTTGTTGCCGAACACGAACGCCCCGGGCAGGTCCAGCAGTGACCCGAACGCGGCCACCGCCGTCGGCACCGAACGCTGGTGCGACAGCGTGTCGCCGGTGTTCACCACGACGTCCGGGTGCAGGGTCGCGAGCCCGCTGACCCAGGCGACCTTGCGGTCGTCGTCGGGCAGCAGGTGCAGGTCCGACAGGTGCAGCAGCCGGATAGGCAGCGACCCGGGACGCAGCACCGGCACCTCGATACGGCGCAGCGCGAACCACGTCGGCTCGACGAACAGGGCGTAGGACGCGACGGACACACCCAACCCCGCGAGGCCGACCAGACCGGTGCCGACCCGGGACGAGGTGGAGCGGCTCATCCAGCCGGCCCGGACGACACGACCAGGTTGACCGCGGCACCCGGGATCGCCGACGACTTCGGTGACTGGTCGAGCACGGTGCCCGCCGCCGCCGGATCCTGCCGCGGCTTCAGGTAGTCGTCGGGAACGGTGTACCCGGCGGCGGCCAGGGTCGCCCGTGCCGTGTCGACCTGCTGGCCGATGACGTTGACGACCGAGGTGCCGCCGGTGCCCTTCTGGTACTGCAGGGTGGCGGGCGGGAAGTCCAGGTTCTCCTTGCCGGCGTGCAGCGGCGTCATCGCGTCGCCCCAGGTCTTCGCCGGGACGGAGCCGCCGCTCATGCCCTGGCCGCCCTGTGCCTCCTCGGTGGTGCAGGTACGCAGGGTGGGGGTCCGGCAGATCGGCTGCGGTCCATTGTCGTAGTCGAAGACGATGGTGGCGCCGGAGTAGTACGGGGTGAAGCCGAGGAACGCCGACGACTTGTAGTCCTCGGTGGTGCCGGTCTTGCCGGCCGCGGGTCGGCTGCCCCAGCCCGCTGCCTGCAGCGAGGCGTGGGCGGTGCCGAAGTCGGCGGTGACGTCGGGCTCCATGGCCTGGGCCAGCGACGACGCCAGCTTGGGGTCCACGACCTGCTCGCAGGCCAGTTGGGACCACTGGACGGCGGTGCCGTCCCGGTCGGTGATGGACGCGACCGGGGTCGGCGGGCACCACATGCCGTTGGAGGCAACGGTGGCGCCGCTGTTGGACAGCTCGAGCGGGCTGACCGGGGACACCCCGAGGGTGAACGAGGCGATCTTCTGCTGGACGACCTGATCGGCGTAGCTCCCGGCGAGGCTGGCGAAGCCCCGCTCGACCTCACCCGCGGGGAGGTTGTAGCCACGCAGGCCGAGTTTGACCGCCATCGACGTGACGTCGGCCAGCCCGACCTGGTCCTCCAACGCCACGAACGCGGTGTTGGGTGAGGTGGCCAGCGCCCGCTGCAGGGTCATCGTCGCCGGGTAGTTCTCGCTGGCGTTCTTGAACTCGTGGGTGGGCGCCAGCGGTGAGGTGTAGCTCGCCGGGGAGTCGATGATCGAGTCGGTACCCAGGCTCTTCTCCAGGGCCGCGGCCGCGGTGAACATCTTGAACGTCGATCCGGCCCCCAGCGGGGCGAAGGTGGTGGCCAGCCTCGTCACCGTCTGACCCTGCGCCTGGTCCAGACCGTAGGGCCGGTTGACGGCCAGCGCGAGTACTGGGCGGCCGGTTGCAGCCGGGTTGGTGGACGGCTCCACCACGGCCATCACGTCGGCGATTCGGGCGGTGTCGGGGCTGGCCGGGTTCGCGTTCGCGGTCACCGCCGCGACCGAGGCCGCCATCACGTCCGGGTCCAGGGTGGTCTTGATCGTGTAACCACCGGCCTGCAGCGTGTCCAGCGTGAACCCGCCGTCGTTGGGCAGGTTCGACAGGTAGTCGAGCACGTACTGGCAGAAGTAGCCGTTGGTGGCCGCGTTGTCGGCGGCGATGCAACCGTTGGGCTTCGGGTGCCGGGTCGCGGTCAACGGGAGCGCCTTGGTGGCGGCCGACACCGAGTTGGAGATGTAGCCGTCGCGGACCATGGTGTCCAGCACCCGGTCGCGCCGCTGCTGCACCTGCGGCGGGCCGTTCTCGGTGAACGGGTTGTACTTGTTCGGGTTGTTGACCATGCCGGCCAGGATGGCGGCCTCGTTGAGGTCCAGATCGACGGCGTTCTTCCCGAAGAAGTACTGCGCCGCAGCCTGGGCGCCGTACACCGACGGCGCGAACGCCACCGTGTTCAGGTAGTCCTCGAGGATCTGGTCCTTGCTGTGGGTCTGCTCCAGGTTGATGGCCATCCGGGCCTCGCGGAGTTTGCGGATCGGGGTCACCTCGATGGCCGCCGCCTTCTCGGCGTCGGTCTTGGCGACCACCAGGAACAGGTAGTTCTTGATGTACTGCTGGGTGATCGTGGACCCACCGCCGGACGACGCCGAGCCGCTGATCTGCCCCAACGCGGCCCGCGCCGTGCCTCTCCAGTCCACCCCTTTGTGTTGGTAGAACCGTCGGTCCTCGATCGCCACGATGCCGTTCGTCAGGTACTTCGACATCTGGGCCAGCGGTACCCACGACCGGTTCTGCGTGTAGATCGACGCGATCGGGGTGCCCGCGTTGTCGGTCACGGTGGTGAGTTCCGGGGCCCGCAGGTCCAGCGTGACGTCGTCGGACTGCTTCACCGCCGAGGCGACCTCGGTCGCCCCGAAGCCCGCGGCAGCGGCATACGGGAGCATCAGGACCGCGACGAGGAATCCGGCGATGAGGGTTCCGGCGGCCATCCGGCCGAGATTGTCTTTGACACGCACGGACCCCAGGGTACGGGTCGGACCTGGTCGGACCCCGGTGTGCGGCCCCCGCCCCGGCTCGGTTGCGGCGGCACCCGGGTCCCCGCGCACCTGTCGGGGCGCTTCCCGGGCACCTTCGGTCCATCGTCACCGAATCGTGATGAAGAATTCCGACGAAACCGCGACATCGGAGGTGGGGAGGCGGCGTCTCACTGCCATCGGGCCCACCACAGGGCCCGCCCGGACGTTCGCGGGGGCCGATCATCGGCCCACGGGGGGACGCCGTGACGACCACAGACCATCAGTAGTACGTGGAGGGGGACACCATGACGGTGACGATGCTGCAGAGTGCGACCGCGAGGCGGACGCCGGCAGCCGCCGGAGCCGCCGAGGACCAGGCCCGCGAATGGGCGGCCATGGGTCACTGCGTGGGCCGCGACCCCGACGAGCTGTTCGTCACCGGTGCCGCCCAGCGCGTGGCCGCGAAGGTCTGCAACGGTTGCCCGGTGCTCCTGCAGTGCCTGTCCGACGCCCTGGACAACCGCGTCGAGTTCGGTGTCTGGGGCGGTCTGACCGAGCGCCAGCGCCGGATGCTGCTGCGCAACCGACCCGACGTCACCAGCTGGCGTGAGCTGCTGGAGAACTCCCGTCCGGGCGCGCTCGAGGCCGCCGCCAGCTGACGCCTACCGGCTGACGCCTACCGGCTGACGCCCGCCCGGCCGGCTGCCGCTGTCACCGCGCCGCCGGCGACCGGTCAGCCGGCCGCCACCCAGCCGGCCGCCAACTGGTCACCGATCAACCGGAGTGCCGCGAGGTCGTGCACGTCACTGGCGGCCGCCGGCACCGTGACCCGGGGCAGACCCGGATGCGCCCGGACGAAGCGGGCGGTCATCCGCCGCTCGTTCTCGTGCACGGTCAGCCGCTCGGCGTGCAGTCGAAGCACCGCCGACGTCAGCGGCGCCGAACCGTTCACCTTCTCCGCCGCCGCCAGCGCCCGGCCCGCCGACAGGTCCGCGAACGGCGGGTGGGTGCGGTTGAGAATCAGCCCGGCCAGCGGCATCTGCTCGGTCTGCAACCGGTCGGCGAAGTACGACGCCTCCCGCAGCGCGTCCGCCTCCGGGGTCGCCACCACGACGAACGTGGTGCCCTCGTCCCGTAGTAGCTCGTAGGTCGCCTCGGCGCGGGCCCGGAAGCCGCCGAACATGTCCTCGAAGAGCTGCACGAACTGGGCGGCGTCGGTGAGCATCTGACCGCCGATGACCGTGCTGACCGCCTTCGCGAACAGGCTGAACCCGACCCCGACCACCTTGATCACACCGCGGCCGGGGCTCGTCAGCAGCTTGATGGTGCGGCCGTCCAGGAACGACGACAGCCGCTGCGGCGCGTCCAGGAAATCCAGCGCCGACCGGCTCGGCGGGGTGTCGACCACGATGAGGTCGAACTGGCCGGTGGCCGACAACCGCCCCAGTTTCTCCATCGCCATGTACTCCTGCGTCCCGCTGAAGGACGTGGAGATGGTCTGGTAGAACGGGTTCGCGAAGATCTGCGCAGCCCGGTCCGGCGCCGAGTGGGCGGACACCATGTCGTCGAAGGTGCGCCGGGTGTCCAGCATCAGCGCCCACAGCTCGCCCGCACTGTCGGTCTCCACCCGCCGCGGCGTGTTGTCCAGCTCCAGCAGACCCAGCGACTGGGCCAACCGCTTGGCCGGATCGATGGTCAGGACGGCGGCCGTGCGCCCCTGGTCGGCCGCCCGGATCGCGATCGCGGCGGCGGTGGTGGTCTTCCCGACACCGCCGGACCCGCAGGTGACGACGATCTTGGTCGCCGGGTCGCCGATCAGCGCGTCGATGTCGAGCGCAGTCATCAGACGCCCTGTCCGTGGAGGTGGTCGGCGAGTTCGTAGAGCCCACCCAGGTCGGCCCCGTCGGCCAGGAACGGCAACGTGATGACGGGCAGCCCCTGGTCGGCCACGGTGGTGGCGCACTCCCGTTCGGCGACCACCTTGGTGGCGTG
>JBDSLP010000185.1:0-5164 GCA_039916325.1 Nakamurella sp.
ATCGTGGTCACCTACCTTCTTCTGAGCCGGACAGGGCGGCGACGGCCGCGTCCGGATGGGCGGTGTACTCGACGGCGCCGCCGGTGAGGCTGATGAACGCGTCCTCGAGCGAGCCGCGCTTGATCGACAGTTCGTGCAGGGTCAGGCCTGCGGCGGCGGCGAGATCACCGATCTGCTCCAGCGGGGCGTTGACGACGGTCAGGCCGTCGGCATCGGCGGTGGCCTGGATGCCGTGCTCGATCAGCGCCTGCTGCAGCTGCGGCAGCTGCGGCGACCTGACCCGGACCGAGGTGGACGTCGCGTTGGCGATGAAATCCTTGGTGGTGGCGTCGGCGATCAGCCGTCCCCGGCCGATGACCACGAGATGGTCGGCGGTGAGAGACATCTCCGACAGCAGGTGGCTGGAGACCAGCACCGTCTTTCCCTCGGCCGCCAACTGCTTCATGAAGTTGCGGATCCACTGGATGCCCTCGGGGTCGAGCCCGTTGACGGGCTCGTCGAACAGCAGGATCTCGGGACGGCCGAGCAGGGCGCCGGCGATGCCGAGGCGCTGCTTCATACCCAGCGAGTACTTGCCGGCGCCCTTCTTCGCGACGCCGGTCAGTCCGACGACGTCGAGAACCTCGTCGACCCGGGACCGCGGGATGCCGTTGGAGGCGGCGATCCAGCGCAGGTGCGCGCCGCCACTGCGGTTCGGGTGGATCCAGTTCGCGTCCAGCAGCGAACCGATCCGGGTCAACGGGTTCTTGATCTGCGCGTAAGGGACGCCGTCGATGAGAGCTCGGCCGGCGCTGGGGTTGTCCAGCCCGAGAATCATTCGCATCGTGGTCGACTTACCGGACCCGTTCGGGCCGAGGAAGCCGGTGACGACTCCCGGCCGGACGTTGAACGACAGGTCGTCCACCGCCAGGGTGGCGCCGTACCTCTTGGTGAGGCCTACGGCTTCGATCATGGTGAATCCCCTTCGCGAGGCGTTCCGAGTGAGACCGGACGACGAGGCCGGTGACACGGAGGGTGGCTCCACCCGTTCCGTCGGCGCGTCATCGGCGCCGGGCCTCACTCTGCCCCATCGGGGTGGACCGGGCATCGGCCCCAGGTCGCGTTGTCGACTCCGCCGTGAGGATGAGCCGACCCCGGTTTCACCGGAGGCGGGGCCCGGCGCGGGTCAGGGTGTGCCGGAGGGGTCATGCTCGAACGGAGGGGTCACGCCCCGAACGGACTGCCGCCCCCGAAGGACCGGGCTGCGCGCAGCGTCACGATGACGTCGTCGAGCAGCTCGGTGAGCATCCGCAGCCGCTCCGGAAGGTTCGTCGTGGCCAGGATCTTCTGCCGGTCGAACGCGCCGAGCGGGGACAGCGCGGTGACCTGGAAGCTCCCCAGCCGCGGATCGTCGGAGACGTCGGGCAGGTCGGTGTAGGACTCGTCGCCCATCGCGGCGGCGATGTCACCGATGACGGTCAGCCGGTTCAGCACCCCGGTCCACAGCCCCGGGACCGCGACCGCCACCGGCTTCACCGGCTCGCCCCCGTCGTCGTCGGTCAGCGGCTCGTCGTCGTCGGTCAGCGGTTCCACATCGGCGTGCGGCCACGGCTCGTCCTGATGCCACCGCGTCACCCGGACCCGCCGCACCCCGGCCGTGATGATGGCCCAGTGGCCCGGCGCGGCCTCGGTGATGTCCAGGATGCGGGCGACGGTGGCGACGTCGGATCGTATGTCGCCGCCGCCGACCTCGTGCCCGCGCTGGATGAGCACGACGCCGAACTCGTCGCCGTGGGTGCGGCAGTGCTCGAGCATCGCCTGGTAGCGCGCCTCGAAGATGTGCAGTGGCATCAGCTGGCCGGGCAGCAGCACGCTGCCGAGCGGGAACATGGGGAGGTCCACGTGTCCAGTCTGCCTGCGCTGTCGCGGGTCGGCCAGGATCGTGACCTCCCGACCCGCGGTCTACCTGGGTCCGCGCCAGGCCCGCTCGAACGGGAGCCGCCAGGCGTGCGGGGCGACGAGCTGGTGGATGGCATTGGGACCCCAGCTGCCTGGGGCGTACAGCTTGACCTCGGGCGGGTCCTCCAGCAGCGGCATCGAGCGCTCCCAGAGGCTCTCGATGCCGTTGGCCGTGGTGAACAGCGTGTGGTCGCCGCGCATCGCGTCCAGGATCAACCGCTCGTACGCCTCCAGGACGTCGCCGGCCCGCTCGGTGTCGTGGGTGGAGAACTGCATGCTCAGCTTGTCCAGCCGCATGCCGGGGCCGGGGCGCTTGCCGTAGAACGACAGCGACACCTTGCTCTCGTCGGCCAGGTCGAAGGTCAGGTGGTCCGGACCCTGCGACCCGACGCCCGAGCCGGCCGGGAACATCGATTTCGGTGCTTCCTTGAAGGCGATGGAGATGATCCGCTGCCCCTCGGCCATCCTCTTGCCGGTCCGCAGGTAGAACGGCACGCCGGCCCAGCGCCAGTTGTCGATCGCGACCTTCATCGCGATGAACGTCTCTGTGTCGGACTCCCGGGCGACGCCGTCCTCCTGCCGGTAGCCCTGGTACTGGCCGCGGACCACGTCGGAAGTGCTGATCGGCAGCATCGAGCGGAAGACCTTGTTCTTCTCCTCGCTGATGGCCCGCGGTTCCAGGGCGGTCGGCGGCTCCATCGCGACGAACGCCAACACCTGGAACAGGTGGGTGACGACCATGTCCTTGAAGGCGCCGGTGGACTCGTAGAACCCGGCCCGGCGGTCGAGACCCAGCTGCTCGGGAATGTCGATCTGGATGTGATCGATGAAGTTGCGGTTCCAGATCGGCTCGAACAGACCGTTGGCGAAGCGGAACGCCAGGATGTTCTGGGCCGCCTCCTTGCCCAGGAAGTGGTCGATCCGGAAGACCTGGCTCTCCTGGAAGGTCTGGTGGACCTCCGCGTTGAGCGCCACCGCGCTCATGAGGTCGGTGCCGAACGGCTTCTCCATGACGATCCGGGCCCGCTTGACCAGCTTGGCGTCCGCCAGCATGGTGAGTACCGAGAGCGCGGCCTTGGGCGGGACGCTCAGATAGTGCAGCCGCCGAACGTCCGGCCCGAGCGCGGCCTCGGCCCGGTGGACCGCCTCGGCCAGCGCGACCGGCCCGGCCGACTGCGGTACGTAGCACAGCTTGGCCGCGAAGCTGCCCCACTGCTCTTCGCTCAGGGTGTGGGTGCCGAACTCGGTGATGGCGTGCCGGGCGAACGCCCGGAAGGCCGCGTCGTCGAAGTCCTCCAGGGACGTCCCCACCACCTGGATGTCCGGCGCCAGTTCGGACAGTGTGAGGTGTGCGAGCCCGGGCAACAGCTTCCGGCGGGCGAGGTCACCGGTCGCGCCGAAGAGCACCACGACGTGCGGGTCGATCAGCTCGGCGTCCCGACGGCTGGGGTGCGATCCCAGCGCGGGGTAGGCGATCGTTTGGGCGGTTATCTCGGCCATGACATCGATCGTCGCATCCAGGCGGGTCAGCCGGCTCGGCGGGGCCGGGGTGATCACGGCCTTCCCGCGTCGACGATCCGTCGTTCGTGCTGCTGCGGGGACCGCCGTCGCCGCCGGGCGTCGGGTGACTAGGGTGGGCCCGTGCCCACCGACCGTCCCCGCACACCCGCATCGCACGACGTCGACCCGGAGTTCCTGGCCCTTCCGCTGCGTCGGCTGGCCGATGCAGCGCTGTCGACCGCCCGCGCAGCCGGGGCCACCCATGCCGATTTTCGCCTGGAACGTCTGTGCTCGCAGCACATCTCGGTCCGTGATGGTCAGGTCGAGACGGCGGCTGACAGCATCGGCATCGGGTACGCGGTGCGGGTAGTGGTGGACGGCACGTGGGGTTTCGCCGGCGGGTACCTGCTCGACCCCGACGCGGTCCGCGCGGTGAGCCGGCAGGCCGTCCAGGTCGCGCGGGCGCTGAAGTCGGTGGTCGGCGAGCGGGTGGAGCGGTCCGACGAGCCGGTCTATGCCGACGTGACCTGGGTCAGTGCCTACGAGATCGACCCGCTGGCGGTGCCGACCGCGGACAAGGTCGCCCTGCTGGTCGACCGGACCGAGCGGCTGACCGCGGCCGACGGGGTCGCCCACGCCACCGCCGGAGTGCAACTGGTCAAGGAGAACAAGTTCTACGCCGACCTCGCCGGCACCGTCACCACCCAGCAGCGGGTCCGGGTGCAGCCCGAACTGGAAGCGGTCGCGGTGGACGCGGACAGTGGCGCCTTCGAGACGATGAGTTCGCTGGCCCCGCCCGCCGCTCGTGGCTGGGAGTACGTGACGGGTGCCGGCGGCTGGGACTTCGATGACGAGATCGGAAATCTGCCAGCGCTTCTCGCCGAGAAGACGAAGTCCCCGACGGTGGTGGCGGGCCGGACCGACCTGGTCATCGACCCGACCAACCTGTGGCTGACGATCCACGAGTCCATCGGTCACGCCACCGAATACGACCGGGCGATCGGCTACGAGGCCGCCTACGCCGGAACGTCTTTCGCCACTCCGGACAAGCTGGGCACGTTGCATTACGGCTCGGAGCTGATGAACGTCACCGGCGACCGGACCATCCCGCACGGGCTGGCCACCATCGGCTTCGACGACGACGGGGTCGCCGGCCAGCAGTGGGACCTCATCAGCGGGGGAACGCTTGTGGGCTATCAGCTGGACCGGGTGTTCGCCCGCCGGCTCGGTCTCCCACGGTCCAACGGCTGCGCCTACGCCGACTCGCCCGGGCACACCCCGATCCAGCGGATGGCCAACGTGTCCTTACAGCCGAACCCCGACGGCGGCTCGACCGCCGACCTGATCGCCGGCGTCGAGGACGGCATCTACGTGGTCGGCGACAAGTCGTGGTCGATCGACATGCAGCGCTACAACTTCCAGTTCACCGGGCAGCGGTTCTTCCGGATCCGCAACGGCGAACTCGCCGGCCAGGTCAAGGACGTCGCCTACCAGGCCACCACCACCGACTTCTGGGGTGCGATGGACGGCGTCGGTGGGCCCGAGACGTGGTTACTGGGTGGAGCTTTCAACTGTGGCAAGGGTCAGCCCGGTCAGGTCGCGGCAGTGTCGCACGGCACGCCGTCGGCGCGGTTCCGCGGGATCAACGTGCTGAACACGGTCGAGGAGGGGGGCACGTGAGACGAAGGCGAGTGAGCATCGCAGGCGCCTCGCGGGCGCCGAGGAG
>JBDSLP010000186.1:0-4751 GCA_039916325.1 Nakamurella sp.
CGGCCGTGTCGGCCGCTGCCGCCTCCCGGTCGGCCGCCGCAAACGCCGCCTCCCGGTCCAGCCGCTCCTGCTCGAGCAGCTGGGCGCGGCGACGGGAGGCGACCAATGCCACGCCCACCCCAGCCGCCACGACGAGCAGCGCCAGGGTGACCCACAGCCACCACAGGTTGGTGCCCGAGGTGGTCGGGGTCGCCGGGATGACCGGTTCCGAGGTCGTGGACGAGACGGTGGTCACCACCGGTGCGGATTCGGTGGTGGACGGCGCGGCCGCACTCGACGGCGCACTGCTCTCGGCGCTGCTCGAGGCGACGCTGGTGCTCGCACTGGCGGCCGACGTCACGGGCGCGGCGACGACGGTGAACGTGGCGAGCCCGATCAGCCCGGACTGCCGCCCGACGGCCTGGACGGTGTGCACGCCGGGGACCAGCGCGTCGCTGATCGGGAAGGTGATGGCGACGACGCCGCCCGCGGTGGCCACGATGCCGTTGATGGTGACCGGCTCGGAGAACACGGTGACCTCGACCTCCTCGGCCGGGGTGAACCCGGTGAACACCACGGTCTGCTGCTGCCCGAGGTAGGCGTCGGGCAGCGCGATGGTGTCCGCACCGACCGTGGCGGGCGCATCGGAGGTCGTGCTGCTCGCCGAGGAGGACGACGAACTGGGCGCCGCGAAGCCCAGCCCGATGGTGATGTCCTTCGGTCGGCTCGCCGCGTCCCCGGTGCTGCGCACGATGAGCACGCAGCTTTCGGTCACACAGTCCACGCCGCTGTCCGCCGCGGATCCGAGCGTCAGGTCGACGGCGAACGACCCGCCGTCGCCGAACACGGCGGCGTTGCGCTTGCCTTCCGGATCGTTGCTCACCAGCGCCCAGCCGGCGGTATCGTTCTCGTCCGGGATCGGACCACCGAGGCACCTGGTCAACGGATCGGCGGCCGCGATGTCGGCCCGACAGACCGCGACGTAGGCATCCACCGTGGGATCGAATCCGCTGCCGGTGACCGTGAGCCCCGCGTTGGTGTCGGGCAGGTCGGCTGCCTGGCTGACCGCGACGGTGCGTGCGCCCTGCTTCTGGGTGGCCGGATCGGCTGCCGCGACGCTGCCGACGGCGAGCGGTACGGCGAGCGCGAGGATCGCGGCGAGACCGGCGAACAGATGGCGTCGGGGCATGCGGCGGGCTCCTTCAGGTCGGTGCACCGGTCCTGGCGGGTTCCGGACGAGCGTGACCGCCGATCAGGGCCGGCAGTCCGGACCACGGTAGAGCATGACCCTGGACCGAACCCGGGGACGCGTCGGTGACGCCGTACCCGGCAACGACCGCCAGAGCCGTCACCGGCCTGAGCAGGGACGGCCGAGCCGCGGGCAGATCCGCGGCTCGGCCGTCAGCGCTGCCACCCAGCTCAACCCAGCTCGGGGAACTCCAGCATCTCGGTGACCAGCGCGGCGATCGGCGAGCGCTCGGACCGACTCAACGTGATGTGGGCGAACAGCGGATGCCCCTTGAGCGCCTCGACCACCGCGGCGATGCCGTCGTGGCGCCCGACCCGCAGGTTGTCCCGCTGGGCCACGTCGTGGGTGAGTACGACCCGCGAGTTGGAGCCGATCCGGGACAGCACGGTGAGCAGCACGTTGCGCTCCAGCGACTGGGCCTCGTCGACGATCACGAAGGAGTCGTGCAGCGACCGGCCCCGGATGTGGGTCAGCGGCAGCACCTCGAGCATGCCGCGGGCTATCACTTCTTCGACCACCGCCGGCGAGACCACCGCACCCAGGGTGTCGAAGACGGCCTGCGCCCAGGGCCCCATCTTCTCGCCCTCGCTGCCGGGCAGGTAGCCCAGCTCCTGACCCCCGACGGCGTACAGCGGGCGGAAGACGACGACCTTGCGGTGCGCCCGCCGCTCCATCACCAGCTCCAGCCCCGCGCACAGCGCGAGGGCGGACTTGCCGGTGCCGGCGCGCCCGCCGAGTGAGACGATGCCGACCTCGTCGTCCATCAGCAGGTCCAGGGCCAGCCGCTGTTCGGCCGACCGACCGCGCAGGCCGAAGGCCTCGCGCTCACCGCGGACCAGCCGGACCTGCTTGCCGGCGGTGACCCGACCCAGCGCCGACCCATGGGGCCCCACCAGCTTCAGGCCGGTGTGACAGGGGTGGTCGCGGGCCTCGTCGACGTCGACCAGACCGTTGGTGTAGAGCGCGTCGACAGTGGTCTGGGCGACCGCCACCTCGGCGGTCCCGGTCCAGCCGGACGGGACGACGTCCACCGCGCGGTACTCGTCGGCCCGTAGCCCGACGGCGGATGCCTTCACCCGCAGCGGCATGTCCTTGGTGACGAGGACGACCGAACCGCCCCGCCTCGTCCTTTCCGCGGCCAGGTTCAATGCGCACGCCAGGATCCGCGAGTCGTTGCTGTCGGTGCGGAACCCCATCGGCAGCACCGAAGGGTCGGTGTGGTTGAGCTCGACGCGCAGGGTGCCACCCTCGGTCCCGATGGGCACGGGGGCGTCGAGCCGACCGTGGGCGATCCGCAGGTCGTCCAGGATCCGCAGCGACTCGCGGGCGAAGTAGCCGAGTTCGGGATGGTGGCGTTTGGCTTCGAGCTCGCTGATCACCACGAGCGGGAGGATCACCTCGTGTTCGGCGAAGCGGGTGAACGCACCCGGATCGCTGAGCAGGACGGAGGTGTCGATGACGTAGGTCGTGACCTGGGAGGTCGGGATCTCCTGGTCGATGTCCGGAGCGGGTCCGGTGAGCGGATGCGGGCCGGGGTCAGCGGCACGGGAGGAATTCAGGGCTGGAGCGGAGTCGGTTGCGGCGGCACGGCTTCGTAAGGCCATCAGGTGCTCCCCCGGGCGCGGCATCGCACGCCCTCTTCGTAGGCGAAGTGGCCGGTGGGTCTCCTCACGGCTACTGACCAGAACTCAGTCAACCGCCGCGGAGACCGGATGCCGGCCTCCTCCGCGCACTGATGCGTTGAGCACAGGCACGAATCGAGACCTCCCGAGCGGGACCGCTTCCCCACGGCCCGCAGGCCCGACGCTACGCGGCTGCACGGTGGGCGCCACCGGGACACGCGAGCCGGATCGGACATCACCGCCTGTTCGGCCCACTGTCCGGTTGCTGTCCATCCCGCCGAAACGCGCCGTTCACTTCTGACCGATCGGCGGTGTGGCCGCAGCACCAGACGTCATGAACTGGTCGTGACCGCCGTCGGCCCGTGGCCCGCACCCGCCCTGGGCAGCCGTACCCGGATGGCCAGGCCGCCGGACTCGGAACGGCCCGCCGAGACCGCACCGCCGTGTGCTGCGGCGATCGCGGCGACGATGGCCAGCCCCAGTCCGGAGCCGCCCTGCTCCCGGCTGCGCGACGGATCGGCCCGGTAGAAACGGTCGAAGAGGTACGGCAGGGCCACCTCGTCCACCCCGTCGCCGTCGTCGGCCACGGTCGCGACCACGAACCGCGGGTCCGGGTCCTGGGCGAGCGACACGGTGGCCGTGGTTCCCGGTCGGGTGTGGGTACGGACGTTGCCCATCAGGTTGGCGAAGAGCTGGTGGAGCCGGTTGTGGTCGCCCAGCACGACGATCGCGGGCAGATCTGCCGCGGGTGGCACCATGGTCGCGTGCCGGGTGCGATCGATCGCCGAGGCGTCCTCGACCACTCCGGCGAGCAGCTCGACGAGCTCCACCCGGTCCATCGCCAGCGAGTCGGACGCATCTGCCTGGACCAGCGTCAACAGGTCCTCGACGAGGCTGCCCATCCGACGGGACTCGTAGCCCATCCGCTCCATGGCCCGCCCGACCGCGGGGGTCTCGGGCAACGCCCCGGCCGCGTACAGATCGGTGTACCCGCGGACCGCGGCCACCGGGGTACGCAGCTCGTGGGAGGCGTCGGCGATGAACTGCCGGAGGCGCCGCTCGGCCGCCTCACGTTCGCGCAGCAACCCGTCGATCCCGTCGAGCATCCCGTTGAAGGCCACGCCCAGCCGGTCGACCTCGACACCGGACTGGCCGACGGCGGCCCGCTGGCTCAGGTCACCGGCGGCGATCTGGTCGGCGACGTCCGCCACCGCCTCCAGCGGCTTGAGCTCCCGCCGGATCAGGTACGACGCGACCGACCCGAGCAGTAGCAACAACCCCAGGGTGATCAGCAACTCCGTGACGATGAGCCGCTGCAGCAGGTCGTTGTCGTCCTCGATGTTGGTCCACGCGACCAACGTGGCGGTGGACCCGTCGGCGGTGATCAGCCGCGGCAGGATCCGGTAGTGATCGCCGGTCTGGACGCCGCCGACCGTGCTCAGCTTCTCGCCCAGGACGCCGGTCAGGGCCGGTCCCGGGTCGTTGTCGGCGGGCCCGATCAACACGTACGTCTGCCCGTCCGGGTTGATCAGGCTCCATCCGACGCCGCTGCGCAGCGGGCTGGTGGCGGTGAGTCGGCGGAGGTTGTCCGGGCCGATCCGTTCCGGCAAGGCCGCGATGACCGCGTTGAGCGACTGGTCGCGGGCGCCGATCAGGGCCCCCTTGACCAGGCTGGGCAGCGCGATGTCGACGACGGCCAGGGCCAGCGTGGTGATCAGCAGGACCAGGCCGATCAGTCGGGCCCGTAGCGACCAGCGAGGACGCAGCGGGAGCGGCGCCTCGGCGGTCGGCCAGGTCATTGCCGGATGCCGCGCAGGACGTACCCGAAGCCGCGGTGCGTGTAGAGCAGCGGCTCGGCCGAGCCCGCGTCGATCTTGCGTCGGAGGTAGGAGATGTAGGTG
>JBDSLP010000187.1:0-17771 GCA_039916325.1 Nakamurella sp.
GGGCTCCCAGCTGCGGGTGGCGAAGGACGAGGCCGCGGTCGCCGAGGAACGGGCCGGGGCCGAGCTCAAGGTGCTGCGGATCGCCCACGACCGCGGCCAGGCCGAGCTGCGCAACGCCCGCGATCGACTCGCGCAGGAGCAGGCCCGGGCCGATCGGCTGCAGCAGCAGCTGGAGACCACCCGGGCGGCCGATCGGTCCGACCGGGACGCCGCCCACCGTCGGGTCGAGCTGCTGCTGGACACCGTCGACCAGGCGGCCCGCGGACTGCGGCGGGAGTGGCAGCTGACCACCGGGGGACCGGACCCGGCCGAGCGGGTCGCCGGCGCGCTGCGGGCGCCCGCGCTCGCCCCGGTGGGGGACACCGCGAGCCTGACCGGGCTACTGGCGATGCCGCGCTCGCACCTGGTCGTCGACGGTTACAACGTCACCAAGTCCGCCTGGCCGCAGCTGACGTTGGCCGAACAGCGCGACCGGCTGGTGCGCGACCTGGCCGCGCTGACCACCCGGTTCGCCACCGAGGTCACCGTCGTGTTCGACGGCGCGTCGATCGTGGTACCGCAGATGAACTTCCGTGGGGTGCGGGTGTTGTACTCACCGGCCGGCGTCACCGCCGACGACGTCATCAAGCGGCTGGTGTCCGCGGAACCGCAGGGTCGCGTACTCCTGGTAGTCACCGCCGACCGCGAGATCATCTCCTCGGTCCGGCGGGCGGGCGCCCGGACGGTGGCACCCCCGGCCCTGCTGGCTGCTCTGGGGCCTGAAGGTCGGTCCTGACCGACCGCGCGTGGACCGATGCGCCTGCATCGTTCGAGTTGGCCGGTTGCGCCCCCCGGCGCCGCCCCACATGCGTCCTGACGAGTGACCTCGGTCACAAGATCACCGGTTTTCCCAGCTCGGGTCGGACTGCGGCGGGTCGAAACCCAGACTTGTGCACACCACACGCAACCTGGCTGGTGTCCACCCGATCCCTGTCGTAACCTCACCGTGACCTGCGGACGCTGCCACCCATTCGGGCGGCACCGCGGGACACCGCCGAATCGACGTGTCGGGCGTCGAGCCGGGGAACCAGAGTTACTGGGGTGAATCGCTCACTCTGCGTGTCCACGCAGAGGGAGGGTAGGGCTACTTCCTTGGTCCGAATCCGTCAGCTAACCCGGTAGGCGGCCCCAAGGATGAAAGGCACGACCCCCTTGTTCGCAGTGTCACGTTTCCGGCGCGGTGTCTTGGTCGCCACCGTTGTCGCCCTCGCCTTCGGTGCCGCACCGGTGCTGTCCGCCACCGCCGACCCGACCACCCCCGCCCCACCGACGACCGCGGCTGACGCCAAGGCCGCCTGGCTGGCTGCGTCCGTCCAGGCCGAAGCGCTCAACGAGCAGTCTCTGCAGGCCGCCGAGGCCGTCGACACGTCCGCTGCTGCGGTCACCAGTGCAGTCGCCGCCGTCACGACGGCCGCCACCGCCGTCGCGTCCGCCGAGCAGCAGCGCGTGGCGGCCCAGGGCGTGGTGGATTCCTACTCGGTCAAGTTGGACGCCTTCGCCAACGCCAGCTTCCGCGGGGCTCGGCTGAGTGAGTTCTCCTCGATCCTCACCGCGCACTCCGCCGACGACTACCTGGACTCCGTCACCGCCCTGGACCGGGTAGCCGGAGACACCCGCCAGATGCTGGCCGATGCCCGCGCGGCCCGGGCCGCCGCGGATGCGGCAGCAGCCGAGGTCGCGGCCCGCAAGAACCAGGCCGAGGCCGCCGAGCAGGCGGCCGTGCAGGCCAACGCCGATGCGGTCACCGCGCAACAGACCCTCGCGTCGTCCTCGACGGCGCTGACCGCCCAGGTCGCCGCCTACCAGGCGCTGTACGACCAGCTGAGCGAGCAGGAGCGCCAGGCCGCGTTGGCCGCCGAGGAAGCCCGGCTCGCCGCTGCCGCTGCCGCTGCCGCCGCTGTAGAAGCGGCCGCGGCTGCCGCCACCCCGCCGGAGGCCGCACCGGCCCCAGCCCCACCGGCCCAGGCCCGGGCCGCGGTCGAGGTCGCCGGTCCCGCCGCGCCCAACGCCGCCGCGCCGAACGCCGCCGTCCCCGAGGCCGCTGCGGTCCCCACCGTCGCCGCTCCGAACTCCGCCGCCCAGCGGGCCGTCGAGGCCGCGTTGTCCAAGGTGGGCTCCCGGTACGTCTTCGGCTCGGCCGGCCCGGACACCTTCGACTGCTCCGGTCTCACCTCGTGGGCCTGGAAGCAGGCCGGCGTCACCATCCCGCGTACCTCCGGTGGTCAGTACGGCATGCAATCGGTCCCGATGAGCGAGCTGCAGCCGGGTGACCTGGTCACCTATTACTCGCCGGTCCACCACGTGGCGATGTACATCGGCAACGGACAGATCGTGCACGCCTCGACCTCGTCCAAGCCGGTCTACGTCACCTCGGTCAACTACGGCGGACCGAACGCCACGGGGCACCGCGTCGGCTAGTGGCTAGGGTGATCCGCACCATGCGACGCACCCTGCTGATCAGCAACGACTTCCCGCCGCGGGCGGGTGGCATCCAGTCCTATGTCCACGAACTGGCCGGCCACCTGCCCGCGGCGGATCTCGTCGTGTACGCCCCCGCCTGGGCCGGTGCCGCGGAGTTCGACGCGGCCCAGGCCTACCCGGTCCACCGCCATCCCACCTCGCTGATGGTGCCCACCCCTGACGTGGTCAGGATGGCGCGGTCGCTGATCGACCAGTACCGGCTGACCGCCGTCTGGTACGGCGCCGCGGCCCCGCTGGCGCTGCTGACGCCGGCGCTGCGGCGGCACGGGATCGTCCGGACGGTGGCGAGCACGCATGGTCACGAGGTGGGCTGGTCGATGCTGCCCGGATCCCGTCAGCTGTTACGGCGGATCGGCCGCACGAACGACGTCATCACTTTCGTCAGCCGGTACTCGCGGACGAGGATCGCCTCCGCACTCGGCCCGGACGCGGCGCTGGAGTACCTGCCGCCCGGTGTCGACGCGGCCGCTTTCCGACCCGATCCTGCGCAGCGCGCTGCGCTGCGGGAGCGCTGGGGGATCGGGGATCGGCCGGTCGTGGTGGCCGTCTCCCGGCTGGTCCGGCGCAAGGGCCAGGACGTGCTCGTCAAGGCGTGGCCACAGGTCCTGGCCGGCCGTCCCGACGCGGTCCTGCTGATCGTCGGCGGCGGGTCCGAGCAGGCCCGTCTGGAGTCCCTGGTCGATCGACATGCGTTGCGGGACAACGTGATAGTCACCGGCCCGGTGCCCCATGCGGAGCTGGCCGGCTACTACGCCGCCGGCGATGTCTTCGCGATGCCGGTCCGTACCCGGGGTCGGGGGCTGGACGTGGAAGGGCTCGGCATCGTCTTCCTGGAGGCCTCCGCGGCGGGGCTGCCGGTCATCGTGGGCGACTCCGGCGGGGCGCCCGAGACTGTCCGGCCGGGGATCACCGGGCTGGTCGTCGACGGACGGGACACCGCCGCGGTAGCGGCGGCGTGTCGAGACCTGCTCGCCGACCGGTTGCGGGCCCGTCGGCTCGGCGCGGCCGGCAAACGGTGGGTCTCGGAGCGCTGGACCTGGGCCGCATCCGGGGAGCGACTGGTCCAGCTCCTCGCCTGAACTGTCGCGGTGATCGCAGCTGGCCGCCGCTGATCTGCAGGCCCGATAAGCCACCATGCGGCAGTCGATCGTGCCGAAACGGACTCCTCGTGCACCCCTACACCACCGGCGTGCCGGTGAAGGTCATCGCGATGGAGTGGGCCGGTCCGAACGCGACCGGACACCGCGTCCCACGCTGATCGCCCGTCCGGCCCCCACGGCCCGTGCCGACCCGACCCGAACCGGCCCAACCCGCACCACGCCTGCGCTAACCTCGACCGGGTGCTGATCTCCGTCGTGGCTGATGTCCACGGCAACTACGACGACCTCGCGCGCGCCGGTGACGGCACCGACCTGCTGCTCGTCCTGGGCGATCTGCTGGACTACGTCGACTATCACGATCCGGCCGGCGGAATCCTCGGTGCGGTGTTCGGCGAGGATCTGGTCCGGCCGTTCGTCCGGATGCGGACCCGGGGGGAGTTCGCGGCCCTGCACGACTACAACCAGCAGCTCTGGTCCCGGGTGGCCGATCCTGCGCGGGCCATCCACGACATCGTCGTGGACCGCTATCAGCAGGTCGTGGACCTGCTCCCGGCGAACAGCCTGGTGCTCCTGGGCAACGTCGACGTCGCCGCCGCCTGGGCCGAGGTCGCCCCGCCGCACCTGCAGGCGCTGGACGGCGTGACCCGGGTCATCGGTGGCGCCACCTTCGGCTTCGTCGGCGGGGGCTCGACGCGGCCAGGGGCGGTGCTCCGCAACACCGGCTCGCCCTGGAGGCCCTACGTCCGCTCCGCCGTCGACTTCGAGACCGCGCTGGGGGCGTTGCCGGCGGTGGACGTGCTGTGCACGCACATCCCGCCGAAGCTGACCGCGCTGCGCTACGACACCGTGCCGGCCCGGTTGGAGATGTACGGGCCCGGGCTGGTCGAATACATCGACATCCACCAGCCCGGCCACGCCCTGTCCGGCCACGTCCACCAACCGATCGGCGCCCGGGTCCGGCGGGGCCGGACCGAGTGTGTGAACGTCGGTCACTTCCAGCGGTCGGCCCGGCCGTACCTGCTTGCGCTGTAGTGTTTTCGGACATGCCTGACCTGTCGACCCAATCGATCGTGATCCACGCCGAGCCCGCGCAGGTGATGGCTGTGATCGCTGATTTCGCCGCGTACCCGGACTGGACCGGTGCCATCAAGTCGGTCGAGATCACCGATCCGGGGACACCGGGCCGGGCCCGTCAGGTCAAGTACGCGATGGATGCCGGTCTGCTCCGGGACAACTACGAGCTGGTCTACCGCTGGGCGCCGGACGGTCTCTCGGTCAGCTGGAGCCTGGTTTCGGGCTCGCTGCAGAAGTCCCAGGAGGGTTCCTACCGGCTCGTTCCGGTGCCCGGTGGCACCGAGGTGACCTACAGCCTGACCGTGGAGCCGTCCATCCCGCTGATCGGGCCGCTGCGGCGCAAGGCCGAGCGCTCCATTTTGAACACCGCCCTCACACAGCTGCGCAAGCGCGTCGAGAACTCGTGAGCCGGGTGGAGGGGAGCGCCACCCGGACGGTGCTGTTCACCGGGAAGGGCGGGGTCGGCAAGACCACCCTGGCCGCCGCCACCGCGGTCGCCGCGGCCAGGGCCGGCAGCCGCACCCTGGTGCTCTCGACCGATCCGGCGCACTCGCTGTCCGACGTGCTGGGGCTGCCGCTGACCGGTGAGCCGGTCCTGGTGGGTGCCGTCGGGTCCGGCGCCTCGCTGCTGTGGGCCGCCGAGGTCGACGTCCGGGGTCGCTTCGAGGCGGCCTGGTCGCAGATCCGGCAGTACCTCGTGGGCGTCCTGGCGGCCCGCGGCGTGGCGGAGGTGACCGCCGAGGAGCTGGTGGTGCTGCCCGGCGCCGACGAGATTCTCGCCTTGCTGGAACTGGAGCAACAGGCGGCGTCCGGCGCCTTCGACGTCATCGTCGTGGACTGTGCGCCGACGGGGGAGACGCTGCGGTTGCTGGCGCTGCCCGAGACGCTGTCGTTCTACGCCGATCGGCTCTTCGGCGCGCCGCAGCGGCTGCTGCGCGCGCTGGCCGCCGGACTCGGTGGCGTCACCGGCCGTGGGGGTACGGGGCCCGACGGTGAGGTCCGCGACGCGATCGCCGAACTCTTGGCCCGGTTGACTGCGGCCAGGGCGCTGCTGACCGCCCCCACCAGCGGGGTCACGGTGGTCAGTACCGCCGAGCACGTCGTGCTGGCCGAGGCCCGCCGGGCCTACACCGCCCTGTCCCTGCACGGGTACCGGGTGAGCGGCGTCGTGCTCAACCGGCTACTGCCGGCCGACGCCGACGGCGAGTGGGCGGCCCGGGTGCGGGCCGGTCAGCAGCATCAGCTGACCGCGGCGGCCGAGTCGTTCGCCGGGCTGCCGGTGTTCCACGCCCCGCTGCGGGCTGTCGAGCCGGTGGGCGTGGCCGCCCTGGCCGAACTCGCCCTCGAGGTCTACGGCGACCGGGATCCGCTGCCCGCGACCGACGCCAGCCGTCCCGGACTCCAGGTCGGCGGCGGCCAGGGCGACTACACGCTGACCGTGCCACTGCCGCTGGCCGATCGCGGCCAGGTGCAGCTGACCCGCTCCGGTGACGACCTGGTCATCACCGTCGGTACCCAGCGCCGGCGGATCGCGCTGCCGTCTCTGCTCCAGCGGTGCCTGGCCACCGGGGCCCGCTTCCAGGACGAGGCCCTGGTGGTGGCGTTCGTGCCTGACCCGGCCCGCTGGCCCGAAGCGCTGGTGGGGGTGTGATGGCCGACCATCAGAGCCTGGGGGTGGAGGCCCGCGCCCTGCTCGAGGTGCTTGCCGAGAAACTCGAGACGGCGGCGTCGCGGGGTGGCGCCGGGGCCGCTCCGGACCAGACCCCGGATGACGCCTCGCACGCGGAGGGTCACCCATCCGGCACCCGATGCACCGGCTGCCCGATCTGCGCCACGCTGACCTACCTGAAGGATCATCAGGAACTGTCCGTCCAGCTCGCGCAGGGGGCGCTGCTCGTCGTCGGTGCGGTACGGCAGTATCTGGAGCAGCCTTCGGCCGCCCGGTCGACCTCATCGTCATCGTCATCCAGCCCCTCCACAGCATGGGTCCAGCGCATTGACATCACATGACCACGCCGCCGCCGGCGGCAGCCCCGCACACACCGTGGGCGTGGACATCGGTGGGACGACCATCAAGGCCGCCGTCATCGACGGCAGCGGGCGGATCCTGGACACGATGTCCGCCCCGACCCCCACCAGCTCCGACGCCACCGACGACGCCCTTGTCGCGGTGATCTCGTCGCTGACCGAGCGGCACCCCGTCCGGGCCGTCGGTCTCGCCGTGGCCGGCTTCATCTCCGCCGACCGGCAGTCGGTGATGTTCGCGCCGCACCTGGCCTGGCGGGACAGCCGGGTGCCGTCCCGGCTCGGTGACCGCCTGGGGCTACCCGTGGTGATGGAGCACGACGTGAACGCCGCGGTGCTGGCCGAGCACCGGATCGGCGCCGCCGTCGGGGCCGAAGTGGCGCTGCTCATCGCGTTGGGCACCGGAATCGGTGCCGGACTGATCGTCGACGACCAGCTCTACCGGGGCGCGTTCGGCGTCGCTCCCGAGCTCGGGCACATCACCGTGGTGCCGGGCGGCCGCCCCTGTCCGTGCGGCAAATCGGGCTGCTGGGAGCGGTACTGCTCCGGGACTGCGCTGGCCCAGACCGCGGCCGAGTTGGGTCTTCAGGGCGGCGCGACCATCACCGGTCAGCAGGTGGGGCGGGCAGCCCGCGACGGAGAGCCGACGGCGTTGGCCGCGGTGGACGACCTGGGAGCCTGGCTGGCCCGCGGGATGGCGCTGGCCATCGACGTGTTCGACCCGGAGGTCATCGTCATCGGCGGCGGGGTGTCCAGTATCGCCGACCTGTTCCTGCCCGCGGCCGAGGACCAGCTCGGCCGCCTGGTGACCGGTGCCGGGTACCGTCCGATGCCCAAGGTGGTCGCCGCGCACCTGCACGACACCGCCTCGATGGTCGGCGCCGGAATGCTCGCCCAGCACCCCTACCGGGCCTGACCTACAGCACGGCGCCGTTCGGGCCGTCGAGATCATCGTCGTGCGCTCGCAGCCGGGACACCAGCGTCACGGCGCCGCCGCCGAGCAGCATCAGCCCGAGCACCATCGTCAGCTGGGTGTCGATGACCAGCAGGGTCGGGAACACGATCAGCGCGAGCCCGGCGACCATCATCAGCACCGCGCCCAGGGTCGCCGGCCGCAACCGGGGCAGCGGCGGCGGGGGCGGCGGCGTGAAGTGGTCGTCGTCGGAGTTGTAGGCGGCCTCCAGCTCCGCCCGCTCCGCGGTGTACTCGACCAGCTCCCGGGCCCGCTCCGCCCGGCGTCGCTCCCGGCGGAGCTCCCGCTCGCGTACCTCCCGGGCGACCCGCTCGGTCTCGGCCTGGGCGGCGGCGGCCTGTGCGGCGGCGGCTCGCTCGGCGGCGCCTTCCGGATCGGCGTCCGACCGCAGCGTTCCTGCGGCGGACTCGGGATCCCAGTTCATCGACGACGCGATGGGCGACACGATCGCCGCGAAGCGCGCTGCGATGTCGTCCTCCTCAGCGGTAGCCACGGGATCCATAGTCGCACGACCGACGGTCGGGCTCCGTGGGTGAAGTGACCAGATCGTTGTAGGGTGACCCGGTGTTCTACGCCGTGATGAAGTACGTGCTGATCGGCCCTGTGCTGCGGCTGTTCTTCCCGACCCGGATCTCCGGGACGGCGCACATCCCCGAGACGGGCGGGGCCATCCTGGTCTCGAACCATCTCGCGGTGGCCGACTCCTTCTTCCTCCCGCTGCACATCAAGCGGCGGGTCACGTTCCTGGCCAAGTCGGAGTACTTCACCGAGAAGGGGTTCAAGGGCTGGCTGAAGAAGCAGTTCTTCCTCGGCATGGGCCAGGTTCCCGTCGACCGGTCCGGCACCAACGCCGCGCAGGACGCGCTGGACACCGGCATCCGGTTGTTGAAAAAGGGGGTCCTGCTCGGTATTTACCCGGAGGGGACCCGCTCCCCGGACGGTCGGCTCTACAAGGGCAAGACCGGCGTGGCCCGGATGGCCCTGGAGTCCGGTGTCGTCGTGATCCCCGTGGCGATGTTCAACACCAACAAGATCAACCCCATCGGCTCCAAGATGTGGCGTCCGTCGCGGGTCCGCATCGACATCGGCCGGCCGCTGGACTTCTCCCGGTACGAGGGCATGGCCGGGGACCGGTTCGTCGAGCGGAGCATGACCGACGAGATCATGTACCGGCTGATGGAGCTGTCCGGCCAGGAGTACGTCGACGTCTACGCCGCCAAGGTCAAGGCCGACCTGGAGGCCCGGGCTGCCGCCGCGGCCGCGGGCGTCGTCGAGGGACGTGGACCCGGTACCGTGACCCGGCTGCCGGGCCAGCGGGCGAGCTGACCCGGGTGCCGACCCGCCCACCTGGAGATCGCCGTTACTGCAGGTATTTTTACGACACCGAGTTCATCGAGGACGGCACCACTATCGAGCTGGTCTCGATCGGCATCGTCTGCGAGGACGGTCGTGAGTATTACGCCATCTCCACCGGTTTCGACGCGCTGCGGGCCGGCAAATGGGTGCAACGCAACGTGCTGGACAAGCTACCCGGCATCGGCGACCCGGCCTGGCGGAGTCGCGCGACGATCCGCGACGAGGTGGCCGCGTTCCTGTCCGCCGGTGACGGTGACCCCGAGCTGTGGGCGTGGTTCGCCGCCTACGACCACGTCGTGCTCGCACAGCTCTGGGGGGACATGACGACGTTGCCCCGGTTCATCCCGCGCTTCACGAAGGAACTGCGGCAGTTCTGGGAGGACGCCGGATACCCTCCGGTTCCCGACGGCGGTCGCGACCAGCATCATGCGCTGGCCGACGCCAAGGTCAATCTGGCCCGCTGGCGGGCGATAGTCTCGACGGCGTGAACTGGAAAGTCGACATCCCGGCCGACATCCTGCCGAGCCTCCCGCCCCTTCCGGGCGATCTCCGGGCCAGACTCGACGCCGCCCTGGCCAAGCCCGCCGCGCAGCAGCCGGACTGGGGGAACCCTGACCAGGTGCTCGCCGTCCGGGCCGTCCTGGAGGCCGTCCCGCCGGTCACCGTGCCCCTGGAGATCGACCGGCTCAAGCTCAAGCTGGCCGACGTCGCCAACGGCAACGCGTTCCTGCTGCAGGGCGGCGACTGCGCGGAGACGTATGCCGACAACACCGAGCCGCACATCACCGGCAACATCCAGACCCTGCTGCAGATGGCCGTGGTCCTCACCTACGGCGCCTCCATGCCGGTGGTCAAGGTGGCCCGCATCGCCGGCCAGTACGCCAAGCCGCGCTCGTCCGGAATCGACGCGCTGGGACTGCCCTCCTACCGCGGCGACATCATCAACTCCCTCGCCACCGACCCGGAAGCCCGCCGGCACGACGCCACCCGGATGATCCGCGCCTACGCCAACTCGTCTGCGGCGATGAACCTGGTCCGGGCCCTCACCGGGTCCGGCATGGGTGACCTCTCCACGGTGCACGAGTGGAACAAGGACTTCGTGCTGACCTCCCGGGCCGGTGAACGTTACGAGCGGGTGGCCACCGAGATCGACCGCGCGATGCGTTTCATGCGCGCCTGTGGGGTCGACTCGCACTCGCTGCACGAGGTGGAGGTGTTCGCCTCGCACGAGGCGTTGCTGATCGACTACGAACGTGCGCTGCTGCGGCTGGTCGACCGCGGCCCGAACGGCAAGCCCGTCGAGCCGAAGCTCTACGACCTGTCCTCGCACTTCCTCTGGATCGGCGACCGGACCCGGCAACTGGACGGCGCCCACATCGCGCTGGCGGAGCTGCTGGCCAACCCGATCGGCGTCAAGATCGGGCCCACCACCAGGCCGGACGAGGCGGTCGAGTACGTCGAGCGGCTCGACCCGGACAACCAACCCGGCCGCGTCACGCTGATCTCGCGGATGGGCAACGGCAGGGTCCGTGACCTGCTGCCGCCGATCATCGAGAAGGTCGAAGCGACCGGTCACAAGGTGGTCTGGCAGTGCGACCCGATGCACGGCAACACCCATGAGGCGTCCACCGGCTACAAGACCCGGCACTTCGACCGCATCGTCGACGAGGTCCAGGGGTTCTTCGAGGTCCACAACGAGCTGGGGTCCCACCCCGGCGGCATCCACGTCGAACTGACCGGTGACAACGTCACGGAATGCCTCGGGGGCGCCCAGGAGATCTCCGACGCCGACCTGGCCGGCCGCTACGAGACCGCTTGCGACCCGCGACTCAACGTCCAGCAGTCGCTGGAACTCGCCTTCCTGGTCGCCGAGATGCTGCGCAGCTGACTCGCTAGTTGAAGGTGTTGAGCGACACCGTGGTCCCCGGCGCCACTCGGGTACCCGGCCTCGGATCCTGCGACTGCACCGTGGACCCGAGCCCGAAGAACGACGTGACCTGCACGACGAGTCCGGCCCCGGTGAGCTGACCGCCCGCCTCGTCGACGTTGCGGCCGCGGACGTCGGGCATCGTGATCGCGTTGGAGACGGTGAGGGTCACCGTCGCCGACGCCGGGTCGACCAGGGTTCCGGCGACCGGATCGGTGCGGATCACGTCACCCCCGTCCACGTCGGAGTCGAAGGCCGGGGGGCCGACGGCCACCGTGAGCTCGGCGGCGGTCAGGGCCGCGGACGCGTCGGCCTGGCTGGACCCCACCACCTCGGGGACCAGGAGCGAGTTGGACACCACCAGTGCGACCGGGGCGCCGGCGGTCAGGGTCTCCCCGGTGGCGGGCCGGGTAGCGATGACGGTGCCGGCCGGACGCGTCGCGTCGAACTGGCCGATCTGGGTGTCGATGACGAAACCCGCGACCTTCAGAGCGTTCTCGGCGTCGACCACGGATTTGTCGGTGACCGCGGGGACGGCGACCGGCTGGGCGCCCTTGGAGACGATCAGGACCACCGGCGCACCGACGTCCACGGCCGTACCGGCGGCCGGTTCGGTCCGCACGACCTGGCCGGCCGGGACCTGGGCGTCGAAGACGGCGGCGGCCGGGTCCAGACTCGCGGTCAGATCGGCGGCGACGAGCGCGGCGGTGGCCTCCGCGGGGTCGGCGCCGGCGACCACGGTCGGGACCACCGGGCGTCCGGTGCTGACCACCAGCTTCACCTCGGACCCCCGCAGCTGTCGGTCGCCCTCGCCGGGATCGACGCCGACGACCCGGCCGGCGGCCATCCGGTTGTCGTGGATCTCGCTGACCACCGCGACCAGCCCGGCCGACTCGACGGTCTGCACCGCGGAATCCCGGGCCTGTCCGACCAGCGTGGGAACGGTGGTGTACCGGCCGCTACCCAACCACCACCCGGTGGCCCCGGCACCGGCGGCCAGCACCAGCACCACGAGCGCGATGATCCAGCTGCGGCGACGGCGCCGGCGACGCCGGGCGAGCTGCGGGTCCGTCGGCCGGCTGATCACCCTGGTGACGTCGGCCGGGTCCGGGGGCGGGGAAATCTCGCCCGCTACCTCGACCGACGCGGTGCGCGTCGTGTCGGCGGCCCGCTGCGCCGGCATCACCGTGGTCGCCTGCACCGGTCTTTCCGGCGTCGGGAGCGGCACCGGCACCCGACGGATCTGCAGGGTGGCCCGCATCCGGATCAGCTCGCCGAGGAAGTCCGACGCGTCGGCCGGGCGGTCCGAGGAGTTTCGGGCGGTGGCCCGCACCATGATCTCGTCCAGGGCGGTCGGCACCCCGATGGCCAGGGTCGACGGCGCGGGGACGTCGTTGTGCACGTGCTGATAGGCCACGGTCAGTGCGGTGTCGCCGCCGAAAGGTGGTGCGCCGGTGAGCATCTCGAAGCCGACGACGCCGGCTGCGTACACGTCGGAGCGGGCGTCGGAGTAGCCGGTGGAGACCTGCTCGGGGGAGAGGTAGGCCACGGTGCCCAGGATCACGTCGCCGGTGGCCATCGTCGTCGACGACACCGCCCGCACCAGGCCGAAGTCGGCGACCTTGACCTCGCCGCGGGTGGAGATCAGGACGTTCTCCGGCTTCACGTCCCGATGCACCAGGCCCGCCTCGTGCGCCGCGCCCAGCGCCGACAACACCGGTTCCAGGATCGACAGGGCCACCGGCACGGACAGCGCGCCGTGCTCACGGAGCAGGTCGCGCAGGGTTCCGCCTTCGACGAGCTCCATCACCAGGAAGACGGTGTCGCCGTCCCGGCCCTGGTCGTACATCGCCACGATGCCGCGATGGTGCAGGCCGGCGGCGGCTCGCGCCTCCCGGTCGAAGCGGGCCAGGAACGTCGGATCCTGGATGAATTCGTCCTTGAGGATCTTGACCGCGACCGGCCGGTCCAACCGGAGGTCCACGCCCCGGTACACCGTGGACATCCCGCCGCGCGCGATCAGCGAGCCCAGCCGGTAGCGGCCGTCGAGCAACCGGCCCGACGTCGCCACTCCTGCCAGTCCTCCCGTGTCCATGATCTGCCATCCTAGGCAAACCGGCACCCTGGATGGGACGCTTCCCCGGTGTCCCCAGCAACTACATCCGTTGCCCGGCCCGCACTCTGCGAGCTGTTGAAGGACCGGCAACCCACGGCGGCCCGCCGGGACCGGCCACCCTCACGCTGTTCACGGACGCCAGGTTCTGAGCGGCGATGATCGTCGGGCGCGCTGTTGAGCTCGCTCGGCTGAAGGCTGTGCTGTCGGAGGCCGGCTCGGGTCGACCCGCTGTCCTGGTCGTCTCCGGTATTCGCGGCTGCGGCAAGACCGCGTTGCTGACGGCGGCCGTCGCCGACCTTCCCCAGCAGGTGCTACGCGCCACCGGGGTCGAGTCCGAAGCCCGAATCGACTACGGGGGCCTGCTCGCTCTCCTGCGACCTCTCGTCGGCGGGCTGGATGCGGTGACGCCGCCGGCTCGTCGGGCCCTGCGGATCGCGCTCGGTATGCAGGACGGACTGCCACCCACCGAATTCGCCCTCGGCGCTGCAGTCCTGGAATTGCTCGCGGCGGCCAGTGGGCACACGCCGCTGGTGCTGGTGCTCGACGACATCCAATGGCTGGATCGTCGGTCGCTGGCGGCTGTGTTGTTCGCGCTGCGCCGGATGCGCGGTGAACCGGTGGCCGCCTTCGTCGCCGTGCGATGCGGTTCTACCGTGACATCCCTACTGAGCGATCTGCCGCATCTGGAACTGCGCGGCCTGGAAGTCGATCCGGCCACCGAACTGGCGCGTGCACACCGTCCCGACCTGCCGCTCGAACTGGCCGCGGAATGGGCCCGGGTGACGCACGGCAACCCGGCGGCGTTGGTCAGCACCGATCCCGAGACTGTCGCCCGCCTCCAACTGGCTGCCGGGCAGGCTGCGCTCGGGGCCGGAAAGGACGGCTCCGAGCTGCTGGAATGGGCCAGCGTTGGGACCACTGATCACGCCCTGCGGCGCGAGATCGATCTGGTACTGATGCGGTTCGCCTGCTGGATCGGCGACACGGCGAGCGTTTACCGGATCGCTGACCGGTCCGACGCCGCCGAGCTGCATGCACTGGCCGCGACGGCCGCGTGGACCACGTGGAACCGGGACCGGACAGTCCGGCACAGCAACCGAGCGGTCGACCTGGCGACCGGAGTCGACCTGGTGATGCCGGCACTGGCGGCGGCCAACGCCCGGATGATCGTTGGTGCGGCGGCTCCGGACCTCGAACTGGACGTTGCGGAGTTCACCGCCGACCCGGACATCGACGTCGCGTGTCCGTTCGCGATCACGCTGGCCGGCCTGAGTCGATTCGCGGACGCGGCGGCGTTGGTCGCGGCGGCCCTCCCGCCCGCCCGCCGCTGCGCGAGCCTGCCGGCGATCGCGTGGTTGCTGGTCGCGGACGGCATGCTGCTGCTCAAGCGGGGCAATCTGATCGGGTCGCTGGCCGCACTCGAGGAGGCGGTCCGGCTGGGGTCGACGATGGTCGGGGTGTTGCTGCCGGCTCAGGCTCATGCGCTGTTGGCCACCGTGAACAGCCTCCTCGGCCGCTACGGCGCCTGCCGACATCATGCGTCCGAAGCCCACCGGCTGGCCCGGCCGCTGGAAAGTCGGATGACCGAGGCGGTTGCTGATCTTGCACTGGCCAGGCTCGACGTCGCGGCCGGTGACACCGATCAGAGCGTGCGGCGCTACCGGGACCTGGTCGGGTCGATGGACCGGCACCAGATCCCCACCTTGCTCTGGGTGCCGGCGCTTCCGGAGCTGATCGAGACGTTGGCCCTGGCCGGTCAGCGCCAGCGGGCTCGCCGGTACCTGGCCGAGCTGGCGGATCAGGCCGCGGAAGTCGGGTTACCCCACCTGATTGCCGGACTCGCCGAGAGTACGGCGGTGCTCGCCGATGACGACGAACTGACTCCCGCCTTCACCGCCGCCGCCGTGATCCGGGAAAGCTCTCCGGACCCCGTGGCCAGTGCACGGGCGAAGTTGGCCCATGGCCGCCGCCTTCGCCGCGCACGGCGCCAGCGGGACGCGCGGGAGCCGCTGGCTGGTGCCCTCGTCCAATTCGAACAGATGGGGATGACGACCTGGGCCGCGAACACCCGCCGCGAGCTGGCGGCCAGCGGCGGCACCGCCCCGAGCCGGAGCCGCCCCGAACCGATCATGCTGGGCCTGACGCCGCAGGAGCACATGGCCGCGGAGCTGGCCGCCACCGGTACCGGAACCAGACAGATCGCGGCGACGATGTTCGTCAGCGAGAAAACCGTGGAGGCGCATCTGACCCGGGTCTACCGGAAGCTGGGCGTCCGCGGCCGGACGGAGTTGGCGCACCGATTCGCCGTTCAGGGCAGCGTCAACGCGGTCGAGGCGGCGGAGCTGCCGGGGTAGTCCGAGGTCGTCAACTGCAGCGTCACCGGGCCGGACTGATCGGTGAGATCGAAGGAGACCCAGCCGTTGGCCGTGGTGTTCAGGCCGAGCACGCTGAGGAGGGCGTAACCGTCTTCCGGGGCACCACCAGCTCGTCGGCTGCCGTCGGCGAACACCAGCTCGAAATGGTCGGCGTTGCAGCGGTAGCCCCCGACCTGGTCGACCAGTCCTTCCACGTCAACCGCCAGGTCGAGCCGACGATGCCCGGCCTGCCCCACATCGAAGCTGGTTCGAAACACCGACGTGGCAACGGTGGCTCGCACCGCGCCGTTGTCGATGACGAGCCCGTCGACCAGACCGTGGACCGGCGCGACGGTCTGGACATCACCGCCGCCGAAGGGCAGCGTCGATCGGTTGGCACCACCGGCCCCGAAGACCAGTCGCCCACTGGCCAGATCGACCTCGCCGACGGTGGCGTGCCAGCTGATCGGGGACGACGAGCCGGCCGGGGTGGTGGGGATGTCGTGGCTGACCTCGGCCCGCACCGATGTCCCGAACTCGACTCGGACCGGGGTCACCGCGAGAATGTCGCCGGTGCTCTCGTCGAACGGGTTGCCGTTCGTGATGTTGCCGTCGATGGTCAACTCGCCGGTGGCCGCATCGAGGCTGACGCGGTCGACGTCCACCTGCAGCGCGCTCAGGAATATTGTCCTGGCCACCTGCAGCTCGGCTGATGACGGTGCGGTGCTGGTGGGGCTGAGGCCGGCCGGGCTGGGACTGCTGGTGGCTGTGCTCGCTGCCGTACGTGAGGCGCTCGGGGGCGTCAACGCTGCGCTGGACGTCGTGCTCGATGTGCTCGACGTGGTGGTGGCCGTGGTTGCTGGGCCTGGTGTGCTGCAGCCGGCCAGACTGAACCCCAACGCTGCCGCCATCACAAGCCCCGCGTTTCTCGACATGCCCGGATTCTGGCCGGTCCGCCTGGTTGGCGGTATTGGGGAAATCCCTTGTCGTCCGATAATCGGCTGATGGGGTCAGCAGACAGATCTCCTGGCCCGGCTCATCGGTGGTTCAGCGCGGGCGGGTTGCGTGGTCGGTGCGGGCGGGTCCTGGCGGTGCCGGCCCATCTCCGGGCGGCCAGGTGAAACCAGGTCACTAGGCAAACGCATCCTGGGGATGGCACCCTTTGGCGGTGTCCAATGCGCCTACTTTTGTTGCCCTGCCCGATATCTCCGACCTGATGGACTCCAAGATCACCCGGGTCCACCAGCTGCTCAACGACCGGCATCTGGTCGAGGTCCGGCGGGACGGGATCCGGATGGTCCCGGCCGAGTTCGTGCTGGACCGGCAGGTGGTCAAGAGTCTGCCCGCCACCATCACGCTGCTCACGGACGCCGGGTTCACCGACGAGGAGATCATCGACTGGTTGTTCACCGCCGATGATCTCCTGCCCGGCCGGCCGATCGACGCGCTGCGGGAGAACCGCGGGACCGAGATCAAGCGCCGCGCCCAGGCCGCGGGATTCTGACCCGCCGGGACCGGCTGAAGGCGGCGTCGGCCCTGGTCGTCGCCGCGGCCGTGCACCTGTTCGCCCAGGCCGGGATGACGCTCGGCGTCCCCGGCTGGACGGTGGGTACCTTCCGCGACTACTACGTCCCGGACCAGCTGGCGTATCTGGCCATCGCCACCGACTGGTCGACCGGCACCACGGCCTCGGTCGAGCCGTTCACCGAAACCGGGACGATCTACTACCCGCGGCTGTACTACCAGTTCCTCGGCACGGTAGCCCGGGTCACCGGGACCACGGCCGCGACCGCCTGGACGGTGGTGGGGTTGACCGTCCAGGTGCTGCTGGTGGCGATGATCGGGCTGACCGCGGTGGTGTTGACCCGGCGCTGGTGGGCGGGTCTGTTCGGGTTCGTGCCCTTCGTGGTGGGGACGCTGGCGAACCTGAAGTACGGCGGCGACACCTGGTTCTGGCAGCAGGGTGCCCACGCCGTGCTGTGGGGGCCGTTCGCGTCGATCTTCACCCTCAACGGCGACAACGCGGCGATGGCATTGGGGACCAGCGCGGTCCTGGTGCTGATCCTGGTGGCGGCGGGCCGGATCGGTGGCCGGGTCGCGACCGGACTGGCGATCGGCGCGTGCGCCGTGGTCGGCGGCCTCTCTGCGGTGCAGACCTACTCGTTCCTGACCGTGTCCTACGCGATCGCCGGCGCCGGCGCGGTGTGGGGGCTCCACCACGAGGAGAAGCGCCGGCCGTGGTTGCTGGCGACCGTCGCGCTGGTGGTGCTGCTGTTCGTGGGGGGCCCGTCGCTGCTGCCCCGCACCGGACCGCTGGTGCTGCTGG
>JBDSLP010000188.1:0-4074 GCA_039916325.1 Nakamurella sp.
GCGCCGAGGGGGAAGGGCCGCCCCGGGAAGGGCGTGGGGGCCGCGATGTCGGACGGCGGGACGTCGGGGTACATCCGCCGATTGTGTCTGATCCTGGCCCGCCGGCCTACTTCACGTGGGGCGCGCGGGTGGGTCCTGTCGCCCGGCGAATGCCGGTGTGCGGGAGACTGTGAGGCGTGAGCGCCAGTGGAGTCAGCATCCAGCCGGGACCGGATTCGGTCGTCCACCTCAACGAGGTCACCGTCCGGCGTGGGTCCACCCTGCTGCTCGACGCGGTCAGCGTCGACATCAGGGTCGCCGACCGTTGGGTCGTGCTGGGTCCCAACGGGGCCGGCAAGACCACCCTGCTGCAGGTCGCCGCCGCACAGCTGCACCCGACCTCGGGACGGGCGCACGTGCTCGGGGCCCGGCTGGGTGCGGTCAACCTGGCCGAGATCCGGCCGTCGATCGGCATCTCCTCGGCCGCGCTGGCGGCCCGGGTGCCGTCGGAGGAGACCGTCCGGGATGTCGTCGTGTCGGCAGGCTACGGTCAGATCGGCCGGTGGCGCGAAGCGTACGACGACCTCGACTTCGCCCGTGCCGAAGAGCTGCTCGAGGCAATGGGGGTGCTGGCATTGAGTCATCGTCAGTACGGGACCCTGTCCGAGGGGGAACGGAAGCGCGTGCTCGCCGCCCGGGCGTTGATGACCGATCCCGAGCTGCTGCTGCTGGACGAGCCCGCCGCGGGTCTGGACCTGGGCGGCCGGGAGGATCTCTTGCAGCGGTTGGACGTACTGGCCCAGGACCCGGCGTCGCCGACGACGGTGCTGGTCACCCACCACGTCGAAGAGATCCCGTCGGCGTTCACCCACCTGATGCTGCTCCGGGGCGGTCGGTTGATCGCCGCCGGTCCGGTGGCCACCACCCTCACCGACGAGGCGCTGACCGAGACCTTCGGGCTGCCCCTGACGGTGTCCCAGCGGAACGGACGGTACTTCGCCCATGCCTGACGACAACGGTTCTGCGCTGGTCCGGCTCGAGATCATCGGTGCGGTCGGGGTCATCCGACTGGACCGGCCGCCGGTCAACGCGATCAATGCGGCCATGCACGCTCCGCTGCGGGCCGCCGCGGACGCCGCCGCCACCGACCCGGCGATTCGAGCCGTGGTCCTCTACGGAGGTGAGCGGGCCTTCGCCGCGGGCGCCGACATCAAGGAGATGGCCGGCCAGTCCGTCGCCGAGATCACTGCCTACGGGCGCGCTCTCATCGATTCGATCGATGCGGTCGCGCGGATTCCCAAGCCGGTGATCGCCGCCATCACCCGCTATGCCCTCGGCGGTGGTTGCGAGCTCGCACTGGCCGCGGACTTCCGGGTGCTGGGTGAGGATGCGATGATCGGACTACCCGAGATCACCCTGGGGGTCATCCCCGGCGGTGGCGGGACGCAGCGGCTGCCGCGCCTGGTCGGGGTGACCCGGGCCAAGGAACTCATCTTCGGTGGTCGTCCGGTCAAGGGCGGGGAGGCGGTCCGGATCGGATTGGCCTCCCGGGCGGTGCCGGCCGCCGAGGTCTACCCGACCGCGCTGGCCTGGGCGACCGAGTTGGCCGCCGGGCCGACCGTCGCGCTGGCCGCAGCCAAGTACGCCATCGACGGCGGCACCGAGATGGACCTCGCCAGCGGTCTGCGGCTCGAGGCGCAGCTGTTCAGCACGCTGTTCGGCACCGCCGACCAGCGAGCCGGGATGCGGTCCTTCGTGGAGTCCGGACCGGGCAAGGCCGAGTTCACCGGCGCGTGAGCTTCGCCTTCAGCCCGGCCGATCTGGACTTCCTGGCCGGTGGTGAGGACGACCTCACCGCCCTGGCCGCCGAGCTGACGCTGCGCCCGGAGAGCACGCTGCGGGACCTGGACCTCGCTCGCCGCCGGGTCGGGGAGCACGCCGCCGCGGCGGTGGAGACGCTCACCCTGCGACGCAAGGCGGTCGGGAAGCTCGGACCACGGGCCTCGACCTGGTGGTTCACCGACGAGGCGCTGCAACAGGCCACGCCGTGGCCCGTCGCCGAACACCGGGCCCGTCGGCTGGTCGGGATCGCCGTGCACGACGTCACCTGCTCGATCGGGGCCGACCTCGCTGCCCTCGTCGGGGCCGGCGGAACCCGGGTACTGGGTTCGGATCTCGACCCGGTGCGGGTCCGGATGGCCCGGCACAACGTCGGGCCGGTGGCGGTCGTGGCGGATGCACTGCAGCCGGTGTCGCGGGGGATGCTGCCCTACGCCGATCCGGCCCGTCGGGACGGCTCCGGACGCCGGCTCCGGTCCGCCGCCACGGTGCCCGGCCTGGACGCGCTGGATCGGGCCTGGGCGGAGCGGCCACCGGTATTGCGGGTGCCGCCGGGGGTGGACTACGACGCGCTCGCCCGGCCGGGCGAGGTGGAGATCGTCTCGTGGGACGGGTCGGCCCGGGAGGCGGTGCTGTGGCCCGCCGAGTTGGCGGTCGTCGGACGCCGGGCCACCGTGTTGAGCTCGACCGGACCGGCGGTGGACCTGACCGACACCGAGCCCGACGACATCCCGGTAGCCCCGGTGGGGGCGTGGCTCGTCGACCCGGATCCGGCGGTGGTCCGATCGCATCTGGTCCGCCACTACGGGTTCCGCCACGGCCTCTGGCAGCTCGACCCGCATCTGGCTTACCTGACCGGCGACATCCCCCCGACGACCGGCCGGGCGTTCCGGGTGCTGGAAATCGGCACGTTCAAGGAGCGGACCGTGGCCGGGTGGCTGCGGACCGCCGGCGTCGGGACCCTGGAGATCAAGGTCCGCGGGTTGGCGATCGTCCCGGACGAGCTACGGCTGCGATTGCGCAAGTCGCTGACCGGGCCGCGCGCTGTCGAGCGAACGTTGGTGCTGGCCCGGGTGGGGCGGCACCAGATGGCGTACCTCACGCAGGCGGTGGTGGCGGCTGAATGAGCGGTCGGGCTGGTCAGGACCTTCTGGTCACGACCTGCTGCTGGTCAGGAACTACTGGAGCACCTGCTGGTCAGCACTGCGCCTGTTGCAGCGCCTGCCAGGTCCCGGCGTCGACGGTGCCGGTGACGGGCAATCCGGTGTCGGTCTGAAAGGTACTGAGCGCGGCGGAGGTTGCGTCGGTGAATGTCCCCCAGTTGCCCTGAAGGTCGGGGATTGCGATGTTCAGCCGGTTGGCGAGGATGCGCTGCAGCTCGCCCACCCATACCCCCGTCTGGCCGATGGCGTTCACCGTCGGGACCGAGACGACCTGCGCCGGGCACAGGCAGGACACGTACCGGGTCGCCGTGTCCGGGGTGGTGCCCTTGATGAACGAATCAGGCGCACCGGCCAGCCGGGCCTCGCAGCCGTCGTACGGATCGCGGTAGGGGCCGGTGTAGAGCACCACGCTGTTGGCCTGGCCGGCGAAGATCCCACACGAGGTCGCCGTCCGGGCGACCGCGGCGTCGGTCGGCAGCTGACCGGCGGCGCGGAGCTCGGCGACCCGGGAGACGAATGACGCCTCGTCGCCGCCGGACGCGACCTGCACGATGAACCCCGGCGCGCAGGCGATGTCGCGCTCGGGTCCGCCCAGCGGGCCGGCGCCGGGATCGGTGCCGGCATCCGTCGGGCCGGTGGCGGAGTTCTCTGAGATCGACGCCGGGGTCTGCGTGGCAACGATTGTGGGCACGACGACAGGGTCCACCGCCGCGGTGAGGGCCGGGCCGGTCGTCGTGGCGACGGAGCCGTCGCCGACGGTCGTCACGGCGCCGGCGCCCGGGCCGGGGTTCGCCGCATCACCGGGCCGCAGCGCGAAGAACGCGATGGCCGCCAGTACCACCACCACGGCGACCGCCGCGAGCGCGCCGAGCAGCCACGGGCGGCGGCGGTCCTCGCCGAACTCGGCCTCGTGGCCGAACTCCCAGTGACTCACGCCCATGAAGTCGGCGCCGTCACCGCCACGGGAGCCGCCCGGACCGGCGGCCAGCCGGGGGTCCGCGGCGGCCGCGAGCCAACTCGGCTGCTCGAACGGATGCCAGAGTTGCTCGGCGGTGCGGGGGGCGTCCGGGTCGTCGTCCGCGTCGACCGCCAG
>JBDSLP010000189.1:0-15921 GCA_039916325.1 Nakamurella sp.
GGCGACCGCCACCACGTCGAGTCGGGCCAGTGTCGCGGCCATGTCGTCCAGGTCGTCCCCGCGCTGGTGGACGACGGTGCCGCCGAACGGGGTGGCGCGGGCGGGGCCGGAATGGGCCCGGTAGGCGTCGAGGTCCTGCCGCGACAGCGCCCCCCCGTCGGCGCGGACCTGCGCGACGAGCTCGTCGGCGAAGCTGCCGGCCATCAGGTACGCGGCTCCCTCGGCGGAGTAGCCGTCCAGGGTGTCGGCGAGACCGTCGTGGAACAGCCGTTCCCGCGGCTGCAGCAACCGACGTTCGCCGCCCTGATCCGTTGAATAGGCCCCGATGCCGGCGCCGCTCATGAAGGCGGGGTACACCTCGGTGAGCAGGGCCGCATGCTGCGGCGGGAACTCGGTACCGGCGGCCGCGAGGTCGCGGGCCGGCCGCACCACGTCGGCCCAGTCCACCGAACCGTGCAGCCGGTGCAGCTGCTCGACCCCGATCGGCGTGCCGGGTACGGCCACGGTCGGGCCACCGACGTCGTAGGGCACGGGCACCCCGCCGCCGAAGGTCACCGCGATCCCGGTGCCCGGGCCGGGCATCGAGCCGTCCAGACCCGGTACGGCGACGAAGAAGTCGTGACAGGTGACGGTGCGGGTGGCCGCGTCGTAGTAGGTGGCGTACCCACCGCCGCCGAGGCCGCTGAAGATCGTCTCGGCCACGCACCCGGCCAACACCATCGCACACGCCACGTCGGCGGCGTTTCCGCCGGCTTTCAGGACCTGGTGTCCGGCGGTCGCGGTGGCCGGGTGACCGGCCGCGACACCGGCGGGAACGCGCTTCGTCACGGGCCTCACGTTAGCGCCAGATCGCCGCGCGGCTTGACCACCACTTCCGCCAGACCGAGCCAGTCGGCCATCCGTCGGAGCTCGGCGCGCGCCGCCGGCACGACCGCCTCGGGCGAGTGGCCGGGCTCCAGCCAGGAGGACTGTACGAGCAGTGTTCCGGCCTGCCGGTCGGCCTTGAGGTCGAAGCGCCCGACGAGCGCATCGCCGACGAGCAGCGGGAAGACGTAGTAGCCGTACACCCGCTTCTCCGCCGGCGTGTAGATCTCGATGCGGTACCGGAAGTCGAACAACCGCTCGGTGCGCCGCCGGAACCAGATCATCGGGTCGAAGGGGCACAGCAGGGTGGCGCCGCCCACCGACCGCGGGATGCGGGCCCCGACATGCAGGTAGGCCACGTCCTTCCACCCGTCGACCCGCACCGGCTCGAGCACCCCGTCGGCGACGAGATCGACCACTGCGGCGGCGGTGTCGACCGCCTTCAGCCGGAAGTAGTCGGCGAGGTCGAACACCGTGCCGACGCCGAGGCGGCGGGACGCGAGCTCGACCAGCGACCGTTTCGCGTCGGCCTCGGGCAGCGGGGTGGCAGCCAGCACCGCGGCGGGCAGCACCCGCTCGGTCAGGTCGTAGCTGCGCTCGAAGCCACGGCGGAACGCGGTGGCGATGACCCCCGCCGCGAACAGCACCTCGCACGCCGTCTTGGTGGTCGACCAGCCCCACCAACCGCCGGCGCCGCGGCCGCCCTCCAGTACCTGCTCGACCTGACCGGCCGAGATGGGCCCGCGTTCGGAGATCACGGCCAGCACATCGTCGATCGCCCGGGGATGCTCCGTGGTCAGCCGGACCGCAGATCCCCAGCGACCGAGGGCGTGGTCGCGGCGGCGCCACCACAGGTTGCTCCACACGTCCAGTGGCACCATGGAGGCCTCGTGGGCCCACGCCTCGAGCAGCAGCCGGGGCCTGCTGGGCGACGCGGGCCAGACCGCGTCGTCGAGGTGGGTGGTGTCGTACCGACCGAGCCGGGAGTACAGCGGCATGTAGTGCGCCCGGGCCAGGACGTTCACCGAGTCGATCTGCAGCAGGCCCTGGTCGACCGCCGCCCGGTTGACCTGGGCGCGTCCCGCGGGCGGCGCCTCCAGCGGCCGGTCGCGACCCAACCCCTGGGCGACGATCGAGACCCGGCGGGCCTGGGCGGGCGTCAGGGTGCGCACACCGGCCGTGACAGACATGCTCCGGATGGTGTCAGACGGCACCGACCGCCGCCGGCTGACCGGCGGTGCTGACACGCGGCTGTGACCCGCCGTGCATCCCCTGATCAACCGCGGAGCAGATCCACGCCCGTCAGTGCGATCCAGTCGTTCTCGGTGTTCCCGCGGTTGACGATGCGGAGGAACCGCGTGGTCACCCCGTCAAGGGACAGCGACTCCGGTTCGGCTGACGTTCCGCTACTCGTCCGACCCGCAGCCACGGTGGACCAGTGGGTCCCGTCCGACGAGGAGAGCACGTCGAAGGTCGCCACCCGGTCGGCGCCGCGGTACCACGCGAGCCCCACCCCGGCCACCGCGGCTTCCACCCCGAGATCCACCGTCAGGTACTGACCCAGCCCCCTGGTCGACCACCGCGTGGAGGCGTCACCGTCGAGAACCGAGACCGCCGGCCGCCCCGGTTGCTCGGAACTCGCGACGACGACGAGGTCGGCGGGTCCGGGCGGGTCCGGGGTCTGCGACCCGGACCCGACCCACGAGACCGGCGTGAAGGCAACGAGCCTGCGGGTCCGGCCCTGGATCGTCGCAGTCACCTCACGATCCACCTCGACCGCGGTCACCACGCCGGCGTCGAGTTGGAGCACGACATTGCACGCTGCGCTGAACGTCACTTCGGGCTGCCCGTCACCACGGATGTCGATGGTGTCCGCGTAACCGCCGGCAGAGGTGCGACCGATGTACACCGAACCCTGGACCCGGCCCAGCGACGACGAGAAGTCGGCTCCGGATCGGTCGAAGGTCGAACGGACGTCGGCGGCCGTGGGATCCCCGGCACTGCGCGGATACACGAAGACCTCATTGGTGGCCGCGCCCGACACCGTCAACCGCGCCGGCCGGACGTCCCCGACAGCGCCGCGGATCAGCGCGGAACCGGTGTCCAGCCGGGCACCGTCCTGCAGGGCGATGAAGTTCTGCTCGTCGGTCAACCACGGGTAGGACACCGACACGATGCCGTCGGTGTAGCGGACATCCAGCGCCCGGCCGTCGTTCTCGACCACCGGGAGGGTCACGCCGAACGGGCCGCCGGTGGACGTGATGGTCGAGAGCACACCGTCCGGGGTCACCACGAACTCGTTGCGGAACGTCGGACCCGAGAGGCCCTTCGTCGGTGCGTAGACGATCGACCACCGGACCAGCAGCGGGTGGACGAAGTCGAAGGAGGGCGTCCCTTCGTAGCGACCCGGAAGGTCGGCCAACCGCTTCCACGCACCGTCCTCCTCGAAGACCGGCGCAAAGCTGGCGGCCCGCCCCGAGCCGGGATCACGCACCCCGTCCGAGGGACCGACCCGGCTGTCCCACCCCGCCCGACCGAAGCGTGACACTCCGAGGACGGTCCAGTACTGGCCATAGACCTGCTCGGTGGAACCCGCCATGGACGCCTGCATGTGCATACCGCCGGCGTTGGCGAAGGCGCTGGCGAACACGGTGGCATCCGTGGCGAAGCCGACGCCGCCGATCTCGGCGGGAACGGGCCGCTCGTCGATCGGGTTGCGGGTCAGCTCGTAGGACTCCAACGAATGGAACATGACGTTGCCGTTGTAGTTCTGGAACCAGCTGTAGTCGGCATAGCCGACGCGGGCCGCGGGATCGAAGTGGTTCTTGGTCACCGAATAGCTGCCGTCGTCGCGGCGCCAGCGGCCGATGCTCGCCAGGTTCAGCAACGCCGCGTGCCGGTACTGGCCGGCCAGCCGCGGGTCACGCTGGCGGTGGTACTCGGCCATCTGCGCGAAGACGTTGCCGGAGTACACGTCGTTCCAGACATGACCGCCGGACCGGCCGCCCGCCGGGTTCTGACCCGAGGGCTCCTGCATCAGCAAGCTGGTCCGAGCCCCGTTCAGCAGCACGGTGATCATCTCGACGCGCGACGGCCCGTCGTAGCCGTCGATCACCAGCGAGAACAGGTTGCTGCGGGCAGCCGCGTCGTAGACGTGGGTATCCGGGTCGCTGGTGCGGTCGCTGTACTGGTTCCACCGGTTGCCGGTCAGACGTCCACGCTGGGTCTCGGTCCAACTCTTCTCGATCCAGCGGGTCGCGACGACCCGGTCGACGTAGCCGCCGCGGGCCCGTAGCCATTCACCCTTCATCGCGTACGTGCGCCAATTGTGCGTCATACCCCGCAGCACACGGGCCAGCGGTGTCGTCAGACGGCTCCGCCAGGTGTCGTACTGTGCAGCCGACACCGACGACCGGTACAGCGGCAGGGCTTTCGCCAGTGCCGCGACGAAGAACTCGCCGTGGTCGTCCGGGATGCGCGACCGACCCTGCTCGAACACCGCAGTGGCCCGGTCCATCGCGGCGATCCCCTGGGGCAGCAGGTCGAGCGCCCGGCCGTTGGCCACCAGCATCGCCACCGACGCAGCGAAGTAGGGGGTCTGGTACTGCTGTTCGCGTCCTGTGTACGCGTCCATGATGCTGCCGTCGGCCGCCTGCCGGGTGGCGTGCACCCGTGCGATCGACTCGCCGACATCGAGGAACTCCGACGCCGCCCGGCCGGTGGGCCGCCAGGGCCGGGCCGTCAGGTGCCACCGGGTTTCCGGCAACGTGGTCGCTGCCAGGCCCGGCGCCGTCTCGGCCCGGGCCGACGCGGCGGCCGCGGCGCGCTCCGGGAGTGTGAGGGGAAGGGTGAGGACCGACCCCGCGGAGAGCGCCGAGGCGATGAATCGACGTCGGGACAACGACACTGCGCGCAGTCGGCGGGACAAGAAATCACTGGTGCTGATGATGAGGCCCTCCTGAAGAGTGGCGACCGTCATCGCACGATGACACTATGTCAACATCGGACACAGAGGGTCAATATGTGCGACGAGCGTCTCACCCGGAGGTCCGGCCTGGGTGACTCGATGAGATCATGCGGACATGGCACAGGCGCAGGTTCGGGTAGCAAGGGCCGGCGACGGACTGGCGACGGCGTGGATCCAGCTCGAGGTGTGGCGCACCGCCTTCGTCGGTCTGCTCCCACCGAGCGTGTTGGACACTCCACCCGCCGACCTGGCCACCCGGTGGACCGCCGCCCTCGGCGCCGCCAGTCAAATCGTGCTGGTAGCACTCGAAGGCTCGGAGACGGTCGGCTTCGTGCACGCGGCGCAGGACCCGGATGACCCGGACACCGGGCGCATCCAGGTGCTGCACGTTCGGCCCGCCTGGGCCCGCCGTGGCCACGGGGGCCGGCTGTTGGCCGGTGCCGCCGCTGCACTACGCGACCGCGGCGCGGCGATCGGTGAGTGGTGGATCCCCGAGACCGACTCGGCGACCATGGGTTTCGCCAGCGGGGCCGGTTGGTCGGCGGTCGGCGGAACCCGGGTACTGGACACCGGTCGGACGATGATGACCGAAAGACGTTGGACGGGGTCGTTGGATCTGCATCTGAGCGGACCTCAGTAGCGTGGGTCAGCGCCACTGGGTGGACTCCGCGCTGAGTGCGCCTCAGTGGTCCGATGTCTCCAGCTCGATCGCTTTCCGCATCGCCGCCCGGGCCCGCTTACGGTCACCGGCCAGGTCGTAGGCGTCGGCGAGCCGGAACCAGACCCGCCAGTTCGCCGGGTCGTCGGCTGCCTCGACCCGGGCCCGCTCGAAATGCGGCAGTGCCGCAGCCTTGTCGATCCGCCCGGACGGCCGCGTCGGCAGGTCGGGTTGCTCGGGCAGGCCGCCCTCCTCGCCGAGCCGCCGCCCGAGCTGCTGGGTCCGCCAGCCGAACCGGAGCTCGAAGAACAGCAACACCGCTCCGACCAGGGGCAACAACAGCGTGCCTATTCCCAGGCCGATGGTGACCGGGGTGCCGTCGGTGAAGAAGATCATCGCCTTGTCGAAGATGAGCACGAAGTAGGCCACCAGCACGACCGAGAGGACGATGGCAACCAGCCGTGGTCTCACGGAAGCGATCTCACAGGTTCATCAGGGGTTCGAGGCCGACAGTCAGGCCGGGGCGGGTGGTCGCGGCCCGCACCGCGAGCAGCACGCCAGGCATGAACGACGAGCGGTGCATCGAATCGTGCCTGATGGTCAACAGCTCGCCCTCGTTGCCGAGCAGGACCTCCTGGTGGGCCACGAGACCGGGCAGCCGGACGGAATGCACGTGAACTCCGCCGTCGGCGACGGCACCGCGCGCACCGTCCGGATCACTGGTGGTGGCATCCGGGATCGGCCCGCAGCCGGCTTCGGCCCGCGCAGCCGCGATCTGCCGGACGGTCGCCACCGCTGTGCCGGACGGGGCGTCGGCCTTGCCCGGGTGATGCAGTTCGATGACCTCGACGCCGGCGAAGAACCGGGCGGCTTCACGGGCGAATCGCATGGCCAGGACGGCCCCCACGGCGAAGTTCGGGACCACGATGACGGCGACGTCCGGGCGCTTCGTCAGCCACTGCGCAATCTGCTGCTGCCGCGCGGCACTGATGCCGGAGGTGCCGACGACCACCGAGATGCCCTGGGCCACCAGGAATTCGACGTTGTCCATCACCACGTCGGGGTGGGTGAACTCGACGACGACCGCGGTGGCGGCGTCGACGAGGGCCCGCAGGGCCTCCGGACCCCGGCTGACCGCCGCGACCAGCCGGAGATCGGCGGCCTGCTCGACCGTCTCGCAGGTCACGGCACCCATCCGTCCGGTCGCACCGAGAACCCCCACCGGCAGCGGGGTGGTCATGGCCCGCCACCGATCCCGTCGGCGACGAGCGACCGCAGGGCCTCCGGCGTGTCGTTGTCGTGGGCGTACGGGCCGACCACACCCGCGCTGACCGGCCGGGCCAGCAGTTCGTGCGACAGGGCCTGGATGTCGGCAGCGGTCACCGCGCTGATGGCGTCCAGCTCGTCCTGAACCGACCGGTAGGTGCCGCGCACCAACTCGCTCTTGCCGATCCGGCTCATCTTGGACTCCGAATCCTCGAGGCCGAGGATGGTCGACCCGATCAGCTGACCCTGGGCCCGGGTGATCTCCTCGTCGGTGAGTCCCGCGAGCGAGGTCCGCAGCTCATGGTGGACCACCTGGACGGCCTCGGCCAGGTTGTCCGGCTGGCATCCGACGTAGACCGAGAACGACCCGGTGCCGGCGTAGGCCGACGTGGAGGTGTAGCAGGAGTAGGCCAGTCCGCGCTCCTCGCGGATCTCGCGGAACAGCCGTGAACTCATCCCGCCGCCGAGCGCGGTCGACCACACGGCGAGCGCGTGCCGCCGGGGGTCGTGGCGCGGCAGGGCGCGGACGCCGACGCAGAGGTGGGCCTGCTCGGTGTCGCGCTCGATCACCGCCAGCGCGCCGCCGCGCGGAACACCACGGGTGCTGCCGATGCGGGGCACCGCCGGACTCACGGCCGCGTCCAGATACGGGCCGAAGGCTCTCCGGACCCAACGCAGCACGTCGGTGTGTTCGATGCCGCCGGCCACCGACACGACCATCCGGGACGGGTCGTAGCGACGCCGGTAGTACCCGGCGATCTGCGTCCGGGTCAGCGCCTCGATGGTCTCGACGGTGCCGATCACCGGGTGGGCCAGGACCTCGCCGGCGAACACCGTCGAGGAGAACATGTCGTTGAGGACGTCCTCGGGATCGTCGTCGCGCATGGCGATCTCCTCGAGGATCACCTGGCGTTCGACGTCGACGTCCGGGCTGGTGATGCTGGCGTCCAGCACCACATCACAGACCAGCTCGACGGCCATGCCCGCCTCGGCGGCCAGCACATGGGCGTAGTAGCAGGTGTACTCGTGCGAGGTGAAAGCGTTGAGGTCACCTCCCACCGCGTCTACCGCGATGGCGATCTCCCGCCCCGAGCGGGTCGAGGTGCCCTTGAACAACAGGTGTTCCAGGAAGTGCGAGGCCCCGCTCAACCGGGGCGTCTCGTCGATCGAGCCCACCCCGACCCAGATCCCGACCGAGGCGCTGCGGGATCCGGGCACGCTCTCGGTCACGACCCGCAGACCGCCGGGAACTTCGGAGAACGTGACAACGCCACCATCGGGCGACCGTTCGAGGACCTTGGTCCGGGTACGCGGCGTCACGATGGTGGCGTTGTCCGTTCAGTCGGTGTGGAGCGTGCCGGTCCTAGTTGGCCGACACCAGATCATCGTCGGACGACCCCGGGGCGGCGTTCTCGGCGGCCACCGGCACCAGGCTGATCTTGCCGCGGGCGTCGATCTCGGCGATCTCGACCTGCAGCTTGTCGCCGACGTTGACGACGTCCTCGACCTTGGAGATGCGCTTGCCGCTGCCGAGCTTGGAGATGTGCACGAGGCCATCCCGGCCCGGGAGCAGCGAAACGAACGCCCCGAACGCAGTGGTCTTCACGACGGTGCCGAGGAAGCGCTCCCCGACCTTGGGCAGCTGCGGGTTCGCGATCGAGTTGATGATGTCGATAGCGGCCTGCGCGGACTCTCCCGAGGCCGCGGAGACGTAGACGGTGCCGTCGTCCTCGATGGCGATGTCGGCGCCGGTCTGCTCGGTGATCGAGTTGATCATCTTGCCCTTCGGCCCGATGAGCTCGCCGATCTTGTCGACCGGGATCTTGACCGAGGTGATGCGCGGCGCGTAGACGCTCATCTCGTCGGGCTCGTCGATCGCCTCGTTCATGACGTCGAGGATGGTCAGACGGGCGTCCTTGGCCTGGCTGAGGGCGGCCCGCAGCACCTCTGACGGGATTCCGTCGAGCTTGGTGTCCAGCTGCAGCGCGGTGACGAACTGGCGGGTACCGGCGACCTTGAAATCCATGTCGCCGAACGCGTCCTCGGCGCCGAGGATGTCGGTCAGCGCGACATATTGAGTCGATCCGTTGATTTCCGCCGACACCAGGCCCATGGCGATGCCCGCGACCGGGGCCTTCAGCGGCACCCCGGCGTTGAGCAGCGACAGAGTCGAGGCGCACACCGAACCCATCGAGGTCGAACCGTTGGAGCTCAGCGCCTCCGAGACCTGACGGATCGCATAGGGGAATTCCTGCTTGGACGGCAGCACCGGCACCAGGGCGCGCTCGGCGAGCGCTCCGTGGCCGATCTCGCGCCGCTTCGGCGAACCGACCCGACCGGTCTCACCGGTGGAATACGGCGGGAAGTTGTAGTTGTGCATGTAGCGCTTGCGCGTCTCCGGGGAGAGCGTGTCCAGCTGCTGCTCCATACGCAGCATGTTCAGCGTGGTGACACCCAGAATCTGGGTCTCACCGCGCTCGAACAGCGCCGAACCGTGCACCCGGGGCAGGTAACCGACCTCGGCGGACAGAGTCCGGATGTCGGACAGGCCACGGCCGTCGATGCGGACCTGATCGGTGATGATGCGGTTCCGGACGGTCTTCTTGTTGACCGCCTGGTAGGCCTTGCCGATCTCGGCCTCGCGACCGGCGAACCGGTCACCGAGCTGGACGAGCAGGTCGCCCTTGATCTCGTCGACGCGGGCCTCCCGCTCGTGCTTGCCGGCGATCTTCTGAGCCTCGGCGACGGACCCGCCGACTATCTCGTTGACCGCATCGAAGACGTCGGCCTGGTAGGCCGGGAACAGCTTGAAGTCGCCGGTCTCCTTGGAGGACTGGGCGGCCAGTTCCTGCTGGGCCTGCACCAGCTGGCGCAGGAACGGCTTGGCCGCCTCCAGACCCTGGGCGACAATCTCCTCGGTCGGAGCGGTCGCACCCTCTCCGATCAGGGTGTACGCATCGGCGGTGGCTTCGGCCTCCACCATCATGATCGCCACATCGGAATCGCCCGCGGCGTTCACCACGACCCGGCCGGCGACGACCATGTCGAACACGGCCTTCTCCAGCTGCGAGTGCGTCGGGAAGGCGACCCACTGCGAGCCGATCAGCGCGACGCGCACACCGGCCACCGGGCCGGAGAACGGCAGGCCGGCGATCTGGGTGGACGCGGACGCGGCGTTGATGGCCAGCACGTCGTAGAGCACGTCCGGGTTCAGCGCCATGACCGTGATGACGACCTGGATCTCGTGACGCAGACCGTCGGCGAACGACGGACGCAGGGGCCGATCGATGAGCCGACAGGTGAGGATGGCGTCCTCGGAGGGGCGGCCCTCGCGACGGAAGAACGAGCCCGGGATGCGACCCGCGGCGTACATCCGCTCCTCGACGTCGATGGTCAGCGGGAAGAAGTCGAACTGCTCCTTCGGGTGCTTGCCGGCGCTCGTGGCGCTCAGCAGCATGGTGTCCTCATCCAGGAACGCGGCAACGGCGCCGGCGGCCTGCTGGGCCAGATGCCCGGTTTCGAAACGGATGGTGCGGGTGCCGTGAGCACCGTTGTCCAGGACAGCGGTGGCACTCAGGGCGGTGTCGTCTGACATGTATCTCCTCATGAGAACGGGTGGTGCCGTGTCCGCTCGCACCGGGTGTCGCCTCAGATGTCGCCGATCATCGATCGAAGCCGCCGGAATCTTGGTTCCGGGGGCCACTACCGAGGACCGGGCGGGTCTGACCTGCGACACGCGGTGCGTGACGGAGCCGGCGGCTGGGCGGCGGGGTGCCGCCCAGCCGGGGTGAGCTATCGGCGCAGGCCGAGGCGCTCGATCAGGCTGCGGTACCGCGCGATGTCGACGGTCTGCAGGTAGCGCAGCAGGCGACGACGCTTGCCGACGAGGCCCAGCAGGCCGCGACGGGTGTGGTGGTCGTGCTTGTGCTCCTTCAGGTGCTCCGTCAGATCGGCGATCCGCTTGGTCAGCAGGGCCACCTGGGCCTCGGCCGAACCGGTGTCGGTGTCATGCAGGCCGTACTCGGCGAGAATGCCCTTCTTCTCTTCGGTGGACAGCGCCATCGAAACTCCTTCGTTCAGTACCGTGATCGTCCCGCTCCGGACAGAACGCCGGGGGGTGGACGGTGTCGGCAGCCACGGACTGCAGCCGAACCCAACTCCTGAGTCTACCAGCGGGGTTCCGGGTGGCCGACCGGCACGCGGGGTTCCGGGCGGCCGATCAGCACGCGGGCCTGCGGATCAGACGCGAGCCGACGGATCAACGGGGCGGCAGACCCACGGGCCGGCGGATGTACACCGGCGCCCCGACGCGGGGAGTGACGGTTCCACTCCCCCACCATTGGGGATTCTGTGGCACCGACCGGCTACCTATCGTCGATATGTCCGGATCGGGCGTGATCATCGGGCCGGTGGGCTCGATGCGGGGCACGCCCGGTCGGACTGCCGTCCCACCCATGATGCGTCGTCGCTGGTCGCTGCCCGCAACGCAACCGAGCCACCCATTCGCCGTTCGTCCGAGTGCCGCTGCCGTGACCGTGGTCCGGTCGGTGGTCCTCCGCCGCGCGGACACCGTCGTACCGGAGGATTTCGTGAGCCTGTTCCGCCCCCTGACGACCCGCGTTCTCGGTGGTCTGCTGTCGATCGGCGTGGTGCTCTCGATGACCGTGGCGGTGACCCCGGCGGCGCTGGCCGCGGCGGCGCCGGTGGGGCAGGGCTTCACCGTCACCCCGGGTGACCTGGCTTTCATCCTGAAGCAGATCAAGATCGCCGAACGACACTCCCGGGCGTTCCTCGGCACCGACCCGGCCATTCCGGCCAACCCCGACCCCGCCGGCGACCCGAACTACTGTCAGGCCCTGGTGGGACCGGCCCGCGACCAGATCCCGGACCGGCTGACCTCCTACGGCCTGCGCACCGTCGACGGCAGCTGCAACAACCTCTTCCCCGGCCGGGCGGCCTACGCGGCCGCCGACCAGCCGTTTCCCCGCCTGACGTCGGCGATCTTCCGGTCCGCCGAGGAGATCACCGCAGCCTTTCCGGTCGGGGCTCCCGGGCCGACGACCTACGCCCAGAAGACCGGCTCGGTGATCGACAGTCAGCCGCGGTTGATCAGCAACCTCATCGTCGATCAGACGTCGACGAACCCGGCTGCCGTCGCCGCTGCGGCATTCCCGGTGCGGAGCCAGAACAATCCGGGATCGTTCGCCTGCACCACCGACCCCGACCTCCTGTCCGATCCGCAGGTCGCCGGGATTCCCGCCGGATGTGTCCCCAGCGGACAGACGCTGGACATCCCCAACATCACCACCGACGTCGGGCTATCGCCCCCGTACAACGCACTGTTCACCTACTTCGGTCAGTTCTTCGATCACGGCATCGACCAGACGGTCAAGGGCGGCGGGACCGTCTTCGTGCCGCTTCGGGCCGACGACCCGCTGATCGCGGGGCCGGACAAGAAGGTCGGTACCGGTGACGACCTACCTCGGTCGATGCGGTTCATGGTGCTGACCCGGGCGAAGAACCAGCCGGGCCCCGACGGCGTTCTCGGTACCGACGACGACGCCACCGACGCCCTCAACACCGACAGCCCGTGGATCGACCAGAGCCAGACCTACAGCTCACACGCCTCCCACCAGGCGTTCCTGCGCGAGTACGCGATGGTCGCCGGCCCGGACGGAGTCTCCGGCACCACCGACGACCGTCCCGTGTCGACCGGCAAGCTGCTCGGCGGCCTGGCCGCCGACGAGACCTACCCGGGCTCGCCCGACGGACGCACCGGGATGAGTACCTGGGCCGCGGTCAAGGCGCAGGCGGCCGCCCGGATGGGGCTGTTGCTCACCGACGCCGACGTCACCCACGTGCCGATGCTGGCCATGGACCCGTACGGCAACTTCATCGCCGGCGCGCATGGCCTGCCCCAGTACGTGACATCGGGCTCGGGGCTCGTCGAAGGCGATCTCGCCGCTCCGACGCCGGTTCCGTCCGACGTGCGGTACTTCGACACCCCGTTCCTGACCGACATCGCGCACAATGCCGATCCGAGCCCCGTCGACAGCGACCGCAATCCGTCGACGCCGCCGGTCGCCCCCCGCCCGGACGGGGACACGACAGCGTCCGCCGACTTCGCCGCCCAACCCGCTGGTACCTACGACGACGAGATGCTCGACGCACACTTCGCCTGCGGTGACGGTCGGTGCAACGAGAACATCGCGCTGTCCGCCATCCACCAGGTCTTCCACTCCGAGCACGACCGGCTGGTGGACGACCTCAAGCAGGTCCTGACGAGGGACACCTCGGCCACCGGCCAAGCCGCCCTCACCCAGTGGAAGTTGGCGGCCACCGAGTCGCCGGACGGCTGGAACGGCTCGCGGCTGTTCCAGGCCGCCCGCTTCGTCACCGAGATGGAGTACCAGCACGCCGTCTTCGAGGACTTCGGCCGCAAGGTCCAGCCCGCGATCCGCGCCTTCCGGGTGTATTCACCGGACCTGCAGCCCGCTGTGGACGCGGAGTTCGCGCATGCGGTCTACCGCTTCGGGCACTCGATGCTCAACGACACGGTGGCCCGCACCAACGTCTCCACGTCCGGCGCCAAGACCGACAACTCGCTGTCGCTGCTCTCCGCATTCCTCAATCCACCGGCGTACTACGACGGTGGCGCAGCCGGCACGCTGACCCCGGCCCAGGCCGCGGGCAGCATCATGATGGGTTCGTCGGACCAGATCGGCAACGAACTCGACGAGTTCGTGACCGAGACGCTGCGCAACAACCTGCTGGGCCTGCCGCTGGACCTGGCCACGCTCAACCTGGCCCGCGCCCGGGACGCCGGGGTGCCGCCGCTGAACGAATTCAGAAGGCAGCTGGCCAACCAGACCAACGACGGTCAGCTGGCGCCGTACGCCAGCTGGAGCGATTTCGGTCAGCACCTGCGCCACCCGGAATCCCTGATCAACTTCGTCGCGGCGTACGGCACCCATCCGACGGTCCGGGACTCCGGTCCGGACGGCGTGCCCGGCACCCCCGACGATGTGACCACCGCTGCCGCCAAGCGGACCGCCGCCAGGCTCATCGTGGACCCGGCCAATTCCGCTGATCCCGCGGTTCCCACTGACGCCGCCGACTTCATGTTCTCCACCGGCACCTGGGCCGGCCTCGAGAACGGCGTCACCACCACCGGTCTCGATGACGTCGACCTGTGGATCGGTGGCCTCGCCGAGGTGACCAACCTCTTCGGCGGCCTCCTCGGCACCACCTTCAACTACGTCTTCCAGACCCAGATGGAGAAGCTGCAGGACGGTGACCGGCTCTACTATCTGGCCCGCACCCCGGGGATGAACCTGCGCGCGCAGTTGGAGGGCAACTCCTTCGCCGAGCTCGTGCAGCGCAACACCGACGACACCGACTCGCTCAAGGCGGACGCCTTCGCCGTCGCCGACTGCCGCTTCCAGCTCGGCAACCTCACCTCCCCGGCCGCCAGCGGCAGCTTCATCACTGGGGCCGGATCGATCAACGACGACCTGTCGACCCCGGACTGCAACGAGAACCGGCTGCTGCAGAAGTCTCCCAACGGCACCATCGCCTACCGCACCACCAACAGCGTCGATCCGTCCGGCATCAACGGGCAGTCCGTGTACAACGGCACCGCGCTCGTCGACCGGATCAACGGCGGCAACGACAACGACACCTTCTGGGGCGGCCCCGGGAACGACGTCATCGAGGGCAACGGCGGCGACGACGTGGCCCTGGGCGGCGAGGGCAACGACATCCTCACCGACCTCGGCGGAGACGACTTCTCCAAGGGCGGACCGGGCAACGACGCGGTCGACGCCGGTATCGGATTCGACATCGTGCTGGGCGGCGACGGCCAGGACGTACTCAACGGCGGATCCGGGGACAACCAGGTCTTCGGTGGGCCCGACAACGACTTCATCATCGGCGGCACCGGTGCCGACGTGGTGTTCGGTGATGGCGGCGACGACTGGATCCAGGGCGGCACCGGTCAGGACCTCCTCCAGGGCGACCATGGCGCACCGTTCTTCGACGACCCGGCGCAGACCGCGCCCGGCAACGACATCTTCATCGGCCAGCCCGGCGAGAACGACTACGACGGCGAGGGCGGCGACGACCTGATGTCGCAGAACGCGGCCATCGACCGCAACGCCGGGGCCGGCGGTTTCGACTGGGCGTTCCACCAGTACGACACCACCCCCGCCGACGACGACCTGGAGATCAACAACAACCTGGCCGGGCTGGCCCTGCAGATCGTCACCAACCGCGACCGCTGGCAGGAGACCGAAGCGGTGTCCGGCGGACCGCTCGACGATGTCATCAAGGGCACCTCGATCGCCCCGAAGACGCTGGGCGGCGGCGGGTTCACCGGTTGCGACGCCATCGACGCGGCCGGGGTGGCCCGGATCAAGAACCTGGACCAGCTGATCACCTCGTTCCCGTCCGACCTGGCCCCGATCATCGCGGCTTCCGCCCCCGGCGCCTGCCCGCTCGAAGGACCGACCGTCTGGGGTGAGGGCGACGTGCTCATCGGCGGCGCCGGCAGCGACACCTTCACCGGCCGAGGCGCCGACGACATCATCGACGGCGACCGCTTCCTCCAGGTGCGGATCAGCGTCCGGACCGACCCGGCCGACCCGAACAGCGAGATCGGCACCACCGACCTCATCGAAGGTCGGGCGCTGTCCGGCAACTTCGGTCCCGGCACCACCGCGAACACCACGCTGCAGCAGGCGGTCTTCGCCGGTCTCGTCGACCCGGGCCGACTCGTGGCCACCCGGACCATCCTCACCGCGCCGGCGCTGCCCGCCGACTGCGGGGCCGCCGCCCCGAAGAATTGTGACACCGCGGTGTTCCAGGGCCCGAGTGACAATTACTCGATTGCGCCGGGAGCGGTTCCCGGGCAGGTCCTCGTCAGCCAGATCGGTGCGAACCTCCCCGGCCAGCGTTCCCACGACGGCATCGACACGTTGACCAACATCGAGCAGCTGCAGTTCACCGACCGGAGCTTGGTGCTGACGCTTCCCGCGACGCCGACCGTCGGCGCGGCCACGTTCACCACCGACGGCATCGTCGGCACCGCCAACCTCGAATTCACCAGCACCGCGGTCGAGCCGCCGCTCACCGGCTTCCTGATCCGTGCCGTCCCGGTCGGGTCGGT
>JBDSLP010000190.1:0-2543 GCA_039916325.1 Nakamurella sp.
CCTCCGCCGAACCGACGACGAACTCGGCGTCCAGATCCCCCAGATCGGCGGCGTCCACCGCGGCGGCCGCCGCCGACACCGCGTCGGCCGCATCGGCGCCGTCCAGGTGCACCGCCGCCACCGACAGCCACGGGACCGGACCCACCAGTGTGACCGCCGCCCGGTCCAGGTCACCGCGTTCACGCACCTCGCCGTCGACGTCTGCGGCGACCACCACCCGCAGCGCCGGCGTGTTCTCGGCGGCCCCGGCGATCAGCCGTAGCGACGCGCGCGCCGCGTCGACCATCGCCAGGTACTCCAACTCCTCGTTGTCCGCCCCGGGGGCCGACATCGTCAGCTCCGGCGTGACGGCAAAGGCTGTGCCGCGCAACGGCGCGACCTGCTGATCTCGCACCCACATCGCCAGTGCGCTCAGGGTGGCGGGCACGTACACGCGGACGCTCATTCGGCGATCTCCGTCTGTGGGATGGGTGGGGCGCCCGAGTCACGCCCCGAGGATCTCTTCGCAGCAACGGGTTTCGGTAAGGATCGGCGGCGGAGTGGTGGGGCGGGATCCGGTGTCGCGGCCGGAGGCTCCGGAAGCGTCTCCACCACAGCGCGTATCGGCGGCGTCGACGACCGCGGTGGGCGCAGTGGACGCGGTGGTACGGGCTTCGGTGCAGGGCGGGTACGGGCTCTCGCCGGCTTCGGGGTGACCCGGGCCGCGGCCTTCGCCGCCGGCCCCCGAGGAGCGCGCGCCGGCGGGGCCGTCTCGCCGACGTCGCCCGCCGGCGGCGCCTTGGGCACCTTCGCCGGTCGGGTCGCCCGCCGGGTGGCGGCGGCGGGGAACTCGTCGACCGACTCCTGGAGCAGCGGGCCGAAATCCTCGATGTCGGCCATCGCGTCGCGATCGGCGGTGAAGCCGAAGTAGACCTGCCCGTGATACGAAGTGACCGACACCGCGAGCGCCTGCCCCGCCACCAGGGTGGCCACCGGATACAGTGCCGCGACCGGGATACCGGCGGCGTACAGCGGGATCTGGGGGCCGGGGACGTTGATGATCTGCAGGTTGTAGAGCCGCCGTCCCAGCTGCGAACCGACCCGTGCCCCCAGGATGTGCAGGGTGGACGGCGCGAACCGGCCGAGTTCCATCAGCGAGCCGGCGGCCACGCTCCGCCCGGACTCGGTGTGGCCCGACATCGCGAAGGACACCTGGTGCAGCCGGATGACCGGATTCGGCTCCGACACCGGCAGGTCGATCAGATAGGACTCCACCGGTGCGTCCGCTTCGCCCGCCGGGGTCCGCACGGACACCGGTACCAGCGCCCGCAACGTGGTGCCGGGGAGGACGGACTCTCCCCGGGAGACCAGGAAGGACCGCATCGCCCCCGCGATGACGGTCAGGATGATGTCGTTGAGGGAACCACCGTGGGTGTCCTGGATGGCCTTCAGTCGGGCCAGTTCCACGGAAGCCCCGAAGAACCGCCGCGCCCCCGACACCGGCACGTCGAGCATGGACCGGGGCGCCGGCCGCACCGCCTGCCGCGCCAGGTGCCACATCCCGCCGACCGTCCGGCCGATCCCGTCGACGGTGGCGCGTAGGTCCAGACCTGCCAGCCGGACCGCGTCCATCACCTCGGCCGGCCGGGTTGAGATGTCCACGATGGCGTCGACCACCAGATCGATGTCGCTCGGCGCCGGGGTGGGCAGCCACACCCGGTGTTCGACGGGTCGCGTGTCCGGGGAGACGTCCAGGATGGCCGCCGCCAGATCCACCGCCCCCATCCGGTCCACCATCGCGTGGTGGGTCTTGCTGATGAGCGCCACCCGCCCGCCGGAGAGCCCCTCCACGACATAGAGCTCCCACAGCGGACGCGAGCGGTCCAGCGGGCGGGAGATCAGCCGGCCGACGAGATCGGCCAGTTGGGCGTCCGATCCGGGCTTGGGGAGGGCGGACCGTCGCACGTGGTAAGTCAGGTCGAAATCTTCGTCGTCCACCCACACCGGGCGGGCGAAGCGTCCGGGGACGAAGCGCACCTTCTGCCGGTGGCGGGGCACCAGGGCCAGTCGCGCGTCGACCAGATCGACGATGCGGGTGTAGTCGAAGGGCTGCGTCGGTCGCAGGATGGCCACCCCACCGACGTGCATCGGAGTCGCGGCGTCCTCGGTATAGAGGAACCCGGCGTCGGCGGGCGAGAGCCGTTCGGTCATAGCGACGATCGTGGCACGAACGGAGACACCACCGCCACGCGCGGTGGGTCGCGAACACGCCAGGAAGTCGGGCGGGCCGGTCCGATGGGGTCGGCCGGATCGATCACGTCCGCACGGGCACCCGGACCAACGTCGCCAACCGGCTCCGCAGCTCCGACCGGGGGGCCGCAACGGACAGCCGTACCCCGCGGTTCCAGGCGGCATCGGTGGCCGGTCGGTCCTCGGGCAGCACCGTCGCCGTCTCGATACCGGTGAACCGGCGCAGCGCCGCGAGTGCTTCCGACGCCGGGCCGACGCTGGACCGGGCCCGGTTCAGAACCACCTCGGGCGACACCGCGGGCAGCGTCTCGCGG
>JBDSLP010000191.1:0-17925 GCA_039916325.1 Nakamurella sp.
GGTGCCCATGGGCGGCGGCGAGACCTGCCCGCCGGCCCGCGTGCCGATCCAGTTCGCCCAGTCCAGCCACCAGGTGGTCGGCACCATCGTCGCCTCGGCGCGCCACTCCTCGGCGGACTCCGGCAGCTCCTTCGGCGCCCCGTCGGCCAGCACCCAGTGCTTGGACTTCGGGTTCGGCGGGTTGACGATCCCGGCGATGTGCCCGGAGTTCGACAGCACGAACCGGACGTCGGACGAGGTCAGCCGCGCGCCGGCGTACGAGCTCTGCCACGGCGCGATGTGGTCCTGCTCGGCGGCCAGGAAGTACAGGTCCTGGTCGACCTTGCTGATGTCCAACAACTGGCCGGCGAGCGTCATCGTGCCCTCGGCGAGCCGGTTCTTCAGGTAGCAGCTGCGCAGGTAGAAGGAGTGCATGGCGGCCGGCATCCGGGTCGAGTCGGCGTTCCAGGTGAGGATGTCGAAGGCCGGCGGATCCTGCCCGAGCATCCAGGACGAAACGACGTAGTTCCAGATCAGATCGTTGGCCCGCAGCGCGTCGAAGGTCTTGCGCATGTTGTCCGCGGACAGGAACCCGGTCTTCTCCATGGTCTTCTCGAGCTTGGTCACCGACGCCTCGTCGGTGAACACGCCCAGCGCGCCGGGATTGGAGAAGTCGATCAGGGTGTTCAGGAATGTCGCCGAGTTGACCCGGTCGTCGCCCTGCGCGTCCAGGTAGGCCAGCGTCGCCATGGTGAGCGTGCCACCGAGGCACAGGCCCAGGATGTTGACCTTCTCCGCCCCGGTGATCTCGGTGACCACGTCCAACGCGGCGCGCGGCCCGGAAATCAGGTAGTCGTCCATGTTGACGTCGCGCATGGACTCGTCGGGGTTGCGGTAGCTGATCAGGAAGACCGTATGCCCGTTGGTGACAGCGAACTCGACGAGGCTGCGGTCGGGGGCGAGGTCCATCACGTAGTACTTGTTGATCCACGGCGGACTGAACAGCAGCGGGATCGCGTGCACCGTGTCGGTGGTCGGCGTGTACTGGATCAGCTCCATCAGGTCGTTGCGGAACACGACCTTGCCGGGCGTGATGCCGAGGTTCCGGCCGATCTCGTGGACCCCGGTGGCTACCTGGCGGGGCTGGCCGTCGTTGTGCTGGATGTCGTCGATCATGTTCTGCAGGCCCTTGACCAGCGACTGCCCGTTGGTCTCGATGGCCCGCTTGAGCACGGCCGGATTAGTCCCCGGGAAGTTCGTCGGGGCCATCGCATCCAGCAGGCCCTGGACGACGAACCGGGCCTTCTCGCGCTCCTTGGCGTCCAGGTCGGCGGCGTCGAGGAGTTCGTGGGTGGTCTTCTGCCACAGTTCGAACTGCTGCCGGATCCAGAAGAACCCCGCGTTGTCGGTCCAGGAGGCGTCGGCGAACCGCTTGTCCTTGGCGGATTCGGCGCCCTGGGACGGGCCGCCGAAGGCGCGGGCGGTGGCGGCCAGGGACGACTTCCAGAAGCCCAGGGTGTAATCGGCGGCGATCTTGAATGTCGCCGCCGGACGGCCGGCCAACGAGGCGACCGCCTTGAACATCACCGGGGTGACGCTCATCGCGTCGGACTCGGCCAGCGGGCCGTTACCGATTCGCACCGCGGCGGCATCGACGATATTGGCGCGCAGCTGATCGACCACCCGGGTGTCCAGCGGATCCCAGGACTGGGTGTCGCGCTTCTCTGCAGTCGTCATTGACGGCTCTCTTTCCTGCCCACTGTGGAGCGTTAAGGACGACGAGGGCGGCCCTTGGACCGCCGACGCTCGATGGTCACTTCGCGGAAAGCTTCGTACGTCTCTTGCAGCGCCCGGCGTTGCTGGGCGGTGAGGTCGGTGTCGGCGTTGATGGCATCCAGCACGGCTTTCGACGGTCCGTCGCCGTCACTGGAGGTCTTGTCTTCCTCGTCGCTGGACCGCAACGTCTCCGCAGAGACCTGGAGCGACGCGGCGATGGCGTGCAGGACGTGCTCCGAGGGATCGCGGAGGCCGCGTTCGATCTGCGAGAGGTAGGGGTTGGAGATGCCCGCCATGGCGGCCAGCTGACGCATCGGTAGTGCCGCGAGCTCCCGTTGACGGCGGATGATTTCGCCTAAAGTCGACGACTCCGGCCAGGTGTTGCTCATGAGGTCACCCTACTGGTCGGTAGGCGGCTGAATGGGGGATGTGAGCCGGACGAACGCGCATTCCGTCCCCGAAAGGCTCGCTGCAGGCCGCCGAACGGTGGTGAGAGCTGAAGCCCAACGGCCACGACGCGACCACTCCGAAGAGCGGCCGCGTCGGGGCGATTCATCGGGGTGCCCGCCTGGGCGGCGGGCGTCCCACTTACTTCAGCAGGTCGCGCACGGCCCTGGTGTAGGCGGTGTTCAGCTCGACCAGCGCGTGGTTCTGCGCGTTGGACAGATCAGCGACCCAGGACACGTTGCTGGCCGAGGCCAACTCCTTCTTCAGGTCCAGGTAGGCGGCGAAGCCGGCGTCGTAGGCGTCCAGCCACGCCAGCCCGGCGACCTTGCTGTGCGCGGTCATGGTGCCGGCGATCTCCTGGGCCTTCTTGGTGGCGTCCGCGATGGCGGGACGGACCGAGTCGACGGCCTTGGTCAGGTACTCGGCTGCGGCGGTGCCGTTGTCCAGAGCGGTCCGGCCGTACTCGTGCGCCTTCGTGGTCATCTCGTCCAGCGACGGGGTGTAGGTGGTCGCGAAGTCCTGCATGCGCTTCGCGGCATCCTCCATGGCCGGCACGAAGGAGGCGGCCAGTTCCTGGGCCTTCTTGGTGGCGTCCTCAACGGCCGGGCGGTAGGCCTCCGCGAACTCGGCCAGCTTCTGGCTGGCGTCCTCGACGGACGGCACCATGGAAGCGGCGAGCTCCTGGGCCTTTGCGGCGGCGTCGGTCATGGTGGGGACGAACGACTCGGCGGCCTTGGTCATGTACTCGGTGACGGCGGCGGTGTTGTCGGAGGCGACCTTGAGGCCGGTCTCGTAGCTGGCCTTGGTGTGCTCGGCAGCGGCCTGGCCGGCCTCGGTGACCGACTTGGTGACCTCGGCGGTGGCGGACTTCGCGTCGTCGGCGGCCTTGACGGTGGCCGCGGTCATCGCGTCGGTGATGTCCTTGGCGTTCTTGGTCGCGGTGGCGGTGGCCGTGTTGCTCGCGTCCTTGGCGGTGTCGGTGACCGACTGGGTGGCGTCGGTGGCGGCCTTGGTGGCGGTCGCGGTGGCGGTCTTGGTGGCCTCGGCGGTGGCCTTGGCAGCCTTGACGGTGGCGGCGCTGGTGGCCCTGCCGGCGTCTACGGCCTTGGCGTACTGGGCGGTTCCGTTGGTGGTCTCAGCCATGGAGTGCTCCTTCTCGGATCAGGGATGCGGTGGGCGTTCTCGGCCGTCTCGCGATCTTCGGCCCTGTTAGCAGATTAGCTGAGTATCTAGCTAACAGCAACGTCGGGTGAGGGAGCGCACACCGTCGTCGGATGGGCCGCCGGTGGCGCATCACGGGTGGAGACTGCCGGTAGTACCGTCGCGGCATGCAGCGGGGGACCGGTCTCGTCGTGCTGGTCGCGGCGGTGGCGCTGGCGGTGATCCCGTCGTGGCGCCCGCGTGCGGTCGACGGCACCGCTTCGGCGGTCCCGGTCGCCGGCCCCCCGGCGATCGGTGACTGCGTCTCCGATCCGGTCGAGATCTACCCGGGCTACGGGAACACGACCGGGGCCACGTATGTGTATCCGCAGCTCGGGATGGCCCCCTGCACCGGCCCCCGGTTCGCCGAGGTCGTGACGGTGATCCCGACCCCGGCGGAGCCACAGGTGACCGTCGAGGGATCGTCTTTGACGATTGTCGATGCCAACCAGAACCGTTGCGAGGCAGCAAGTGCCGGCTATGTGGGGACCACCGCCGTCATCGACGTGGCGGGGAGGCGATGGTCGCCGGTGGTGTCGGTGCAGCCGTCGCTGTCGCGCCCGTCGCCGCGGCAGGAGGCGGCCGGCCAACACTGGCTGGCCTGCCTGGCTTCGGCCCCCGGTGCGCGGTACCTGGAGCAGGCTCCCGCACCCTACGACGGGACCCTGCGGGACGCGATCGCCACCGGCGCCGTCCGCGACCGGATCGACGCCTGCCCGGTGGGTACGTCGCTCGACGCCGGCTATTCGCCCGGCGGCTGCACGCGAGCACACACCAGCCAGCTCCTCGCGGTCGCTGCCGACCTGACGGCCGACACGTCGCGCGAGCAATTGATCCAGGGCTGCGCCTCGACGGCCGCCACGTTGACCGGATTACCGGATCCGACGGCTCAGGGTGAGCTGCGCATCGTGGCGCAGGTCGGTCCGTCGCCGGCCGCCGATCCGGTGCCCGCCGGGAGCACCGTCCTGTGCGGGGTGGCCACCGCCGGCGAGCGCACCCTCAGCGGCGGGCTGATCGGATTGGGTGATCGCCCGCTGCCCTGGACCTGAAGGCGCTGTCACTTCAGGGTGTCAGCCGCCCACACTCGAGGAGTCCCGGAGCCGACGGCACCCGCCGGGTGCGGGCTACCCTGAATGAATGCCCCTTCGCCTGACCGGCGGCGGGTTCTCAACGAGGAGGAGCAGCATGTCGAGCAATCGCGCGGTGACCTATCAGGGCCCGTTGAAGGTCGAGGTCGACCCGATCGCCTACCCGGAATTCGAGCTTCAGGACGGCCCCGGGGTCAACCCGGCCAACGTCGGCCGCAAGATCCCGCACGGGGCGATCCTGAAGGTGGTCACCACCAACATCTGTGGGTCCGATCAGCACATGGTCCGTGGCCGCACCACCGCCCCCGAGGGGCTCGTGCTGGGCCACGAGATCACCGGCGAGGTGATCGAAGTCGGGCCGGGCGTGGAGTTCGTGAAGGTCGGAGACCTGTGCTCGGTACCGTTCAACATCTCCTGCGGTCGCTGTAAGAACTGCAAGGAGGGCAAGACCGGGATCTGCCTCAACGTCAACCCGGACCGCCCCGGTTCTGCCTACGGGTACGTGGATATGGGTGGCTGGGTCGGCGGGCAGGCCGAGTACGTGCTCGTCCCCTACGCCGACTGGAATCTGCTGGTCTTCCCGGACTACGACCAGGCGATGGAGAAGATCACCGACCTCACGATGCTGTCCGACATCTTCCCCACCGGTTTCCACGGCGCCTACTCCGCCGGGGTGAAGACCGGATCGAGCGTGTACGTCGCCGGTGCCGGACCGGTCGGCATCGCGGCCGCGGTCTCCGCGCAGCTGCTCGGCGCGGGCGTGGTCATCGTCGGTGACCTCAACAAGGAGCGGCTGGCCCAGGCCCGCGCGCTCGGTTGCGAGACCGTCGACGTGTCCAAGGGCGACCCGCGGGACCAGATCGAACAGCTGCTGGGTACCCCGGAGGTCGACTGCGGCGTCGACGCGGTCGGTTTCGAGGCCCATGGCCACGGCGGCGACTCCGGCACCGAGGCGCCGGCCACCGTACTGAACTCGCTGATGAACATCGTCGCCGCAGGCGGAGCCCTGGGCATCCCCGGTCTTTACGTGACCGGCGATCCCGGTGCCGTCGACGACGCCGCCAAGGTGGGCTCCCTGTCCATCCGGCTCGGCCTGGGCTGGGCCAAGTCGCACTCCTTCTACACCGGGCAGTGCCCCGTCATGAAGTACAACTACGGCCTGATGAAGGCGATCCTGCACGACAAGGTCAAGATCGGTGATGCGGTGAACGCGACCGTCATCAGCCTGGAGGACGCGCCCAAGGGGTACGCCGAGTTCGACTCCGGCGTCGCCCGCAAGTACGTCATCGATCCGCACGGCATGACCGGTCAGATCGTCGCCGCCTGAGTCGATCGCCCTGGAAAGCCCCGCTCACCGAGGTCGGCGAGCGGGGCTTTCCACTCGGAGGATCGCGACTCAGGTCCGGGTGCCGGCGGTGGTGTCGTCGTCGATGACGGTGTGCAACTCGTGCTGGAGGGCTTCGAGCTCAGCGCCGCCGGACATCTGCCGGGTGAGTTCGGAGATGCTGATCTGACTTTTGGCGTAGTCACCGACGCTGTGCCCACGCTGCAGCAGCACGAAGTGGTCGCTCACGGGATAGGCGTGGTTGGGGTTGTGGGTGATGAAGATGACCCCCAGGCCGCGTTGTTTGGCCTGCACGATGTACTTCAGCACTACACCGGCCTGCCGGACCCCGAGCGCAGAGGTGGGCTCGTCGAGGATGAGCACCCGGGCCCCGAAGTAGACGGCGCGAGCGATCGCCACCGACTGGCGTTCGCCGCCGGACATCGTGCCGATCGGCTGGTCCGGGTCGCGGATCTGGATGCCCATCTTTCCCAGCTCGTCGCGGACGATCTGCTTGGCCTCCTTGGACTTGAGCAGTCCGTGATTGCTGGGTTCGGAACCGAGAAAGAAGTTCCGCCAGATCGGCATCAGCGGGGCGACGGCGAGGTCCTGGTAGACGGTGGCGATTCCTCGGGACCGGGCGTCGCGCGGGCTGCTGAACTGCACCGGTTCGCCTTCCACCAGGTAGTCGCCGGTGGTGGGCGGGTGCACCCCGGAGAGGATCTTGATCAAGGTGGATTTACCGGCACCGTTGTCGCCCAGGATGGCGGTCACCTCGCCGGCCCGGACGGTGCAGGACACGTCCTGCAGGGCCTTGACCCGGCCGAAGGACTTGCTGATGTTGCGGACTTCCAGCAGCGGCGCGGTGTCCGGCCCGGTGGGGGTGGTCATGTCCGGCCTCCGGCGGCGCGCTTCTTCAGGTACAGGTTGACCAGCACGGCCAGCAACAGGATCGCGCCGAGGAAGAACTTGAACAACTCGCTGGGCAATCCGGCGAGCGGCATGCCCTGCTGGACCATGCCGAAGATCAACGCCCCGAGGGTGGCGCCGAGGACGGACCCGGCACCACCGGTCAGCAGGCACCCACCGATGACCGCGGCGATGATGAAGTTGAACTCCTGGCCGATGCCGGTGGTCACGGTTGCCGATCCGTAGCGGATGACGGTCAGCTGGCCGACCAGCCAGGCGGCCGTGGCGGTGCCCATGAACAGGCCGATCCGAACCCTCGCCACCGGTACCCCGACGGCCAGGGCGCCGGCGGCGTTGCCGCCGACCGCGGCGATCCAGTTCCCGGCGGTGGTTCGGTTGAGCAGGATGATCCCCAGGACGGTGATGACGATCCACCAGATCATCGACACCTGGAATCCGCCGGCGGAGGAGCCGAACACCGACCTCGCGCTGTCGAAGCCGGTGTACTCCGACAGTCCGGTGACGGTGACCTGATTGGTCAGCTTGGTGGTGACGGCGTAGTTGAGTCCCCACAGCATGAAATAGGTGGCCAGCGTGATGATGAAGCTGGGCAGCTTCGTCTTGTGGACCATCAGTCCGTTCACAAAACCGATGACCAACGCGAACACCAACGACACCGTCATCGCTATCCACACGTTGGTGTTGAACTGCGTGGTGATCAGCGCCGTGACGAGCCCGGTGGAACCGATCATCACACCGGTCGACAAGTCGAACTCGCCGCCGATCATCAACAGCGCGACAGCGACCGCCATGATGCCCAGGGTGGACGCCGGGTCCAGGAAGTTACCGATACCCGCCTGACTCGCGAACGCGGGCGCGGCGATCGCGAACCCGATGAAGACCAGGATCGCCGCCGCCCCCGACCCGAACTCCGGCGACATGAAGAACTTCCGTACCCGGCCGGAGCTGGCCAGCCGATCGTCGGTGGCGTCGGCGGGCAGCTCCGTCCCCGCAGTGGCCGTGGGTGTGGTGGCACCAGCACCCTGGGGCTGCCGGGTGGCGGGCACGACTACCGGGTTCCCTTACCGACGAGATCGCTGACGGTGCTCACGTTGTCCTTGGTGATGAACGCCGGGCCGGTCAGGACCGGAGCGCCGCCACCGATCGTGTTCAGGTTGTCGTGGTAGAGCACCAGCATCACGATCGGCAGGTATCCCTGCAGGTACTGCTGCTGGTCCACGGCGAACAGGATGTCGCCGGCCGTGATCGACTTCAGCACATCGGAATTGATGTCGAAGGTGGCGACCTTCGCTGCGCTCCCGGCGTCCTTGACCCCGGCCAGGGCGGCGACCGCGACGTCGGGATTGAGCGCCAGGACACCGTCCACGGACGTATCGCCCAGCAGCTTCGACTTCACGGTGGACTGGATGCCCTGCGGGTTGGTCAGATCGACCTGCAGGTTCTCCACGTCACCGCCGAATGCCTCTGCGGCGCCCTTGCAGCGCTGCTCCAATGCGATGTTGCCGGCCTCGTGGACCACGCACAGCAGCTTGGTCACCCCGGCCTTCTTCATCTCCGCGCCGGCCCCCTGACCGGCAATCGTCTCGGTCTGACCGACGTGGCCGATCGCGCCGAACGCAGCCGAGGAATCGGCCCCGGAGTTGATCGTCACGAACGGGATGCCGGCACTGGTCGCCGCGGCCAGCGACGACTTCAACGCATCCGGATTGGCCATCGACACGACCAGTCCGGTGGGCTTCTTCGCCAGCGCGGCGTCGATCAGCTTGGCCTGCGCGGCACCCTCGGGGTCACCGGTGATCTCGACGTTCACGCCGTACTGCTTGGCGGCGTCCTCGGCACCCTTTTTCACCACGTTCCAGAACGACCCGTCGGGGTTGCTGTGGACGACCATCGCGAAAGTGAGATCGCGGGCTGTGCCGCCGGCGGGGGCGGCGCTGCTGCTCGAGGACGTCGCGGCCTGGCCCCCGGTACCGCAGCCGGCCATCACCAACAGGCTGGCAGCCACTGCTCCAAGTACGCGGAACTTCTTGCTCTTCATTGAGACTCCTTGCGTGCAGGGTGAAATCGCCAGCAGATAGCGGACGGGAAGGTGCGGGCGAAACCCGGGTAGATCACGATGCCCGGCCGCGCGACGGTACCGGGGAGTCCGCACCCCGGCTGTAGCTGCATGCGAATCAACCCCTGCCAACCCTGGTCGGCGTCGGTGCCGGACCCGCAACCAGAGTGGATCACCACCGGACCGAAGTCAAGATTTTGTACTGACATTCTGACGTTCATGCCGGTGCAGCACCACCGGGCCTCATTCTGACCGGCGACCGGCCTGATCGCCTCTGCGGTGAGGCACTGCCGTCTACATGTCCATCCCGCCGTTGACCCCCCACACCTGCCCGGTGATGTAGGAGGACGCATCAGCGGCGAGGAAATGCACGATGCGGGCGATCTCCTCGGGACGACCGAGGCGACGCAACGGAATCTGCGCCTTGATCTTGTCCAGCACTCTCTCCGGCACCGCGGCGACCATCTCGGTCGCCGTGTATCCCGGTGTGACGGTGTTGACGGTGATGCCGATGCTGTCGTCGGACAGCTTGCCGGCGCGCTCCAGCAGGAACGCCGCCTCCCGGGCGAACGTCTTGGTCAGGCCGAACAGCCCCGACTTGGACGTGGCGTAGTTGGCCTGCCCGATGTTGCCCATCTCGCCGACGACCGAGGACACGTTGATGATGCGACCGCTCCCCCGCTCGACCATGTGCGCCAGGGCCGCCTGGGAGAGGAAGAACGCCCCCGACAGGTTCACGTCGAGCACCTTGTGCCAGTCCTCGTCGGTGAGCTTCAGGATCGTCTTGTCGATCGTGATACCGGCGTTGTTGACCAGGATGTCGAGCCGCCCGTGCTGTTCGATCACCTCGGCGACCACCCGGCGGCAGTCATCGGCGGACGCGACGTTGCCCTGGTGGATGGTCACCCGGGTGTCGAAGCGGCCCTGGAAATCCGCCAGGAACGCCTCCGCCTTGGTCAGGTTGCCGCTGTAGCCGGCCGCGACGGAGGCGCCCTGGGCGGCCAGGCTGGTACAGATCGCCGACCCGATTCCCCGGGTCCCGCCGGTCACCAGAGCGACTCGACCGGCCAGCTTCTCGCCCGTCACCGCACCCGGGCCGGTGCCGTCAGCGCGGTTCTCGGGGGTGGTCATGGTGCCTCCCGGCAGAGCTGGTCGTGCGGTCCCGACGGCCCCGGAACGGGCGCGATCAGCTGGCGTGGCTGATCTTAGGGCTCCTGGTGGTGTCGGCAACCGCAGCGTGGGCGCGGGCTCAACCGGGTGGGGCGACGTGCCGGCAGCCCCGGAGGTAGCTCAGGGTGCGCTGGGCGATCGGGAACGGGACGTCCGCGGCGCAGCCGTACATGTCCTGCTCGACGATGCCGAAGATCGGCCGGTCCAGCCTCGCCAATGCGGCGAAGACCTCCGGCATGGACGGGATACCCCCCGGGGGCTCCTGCATGACCCCGAGCTGCACGGCCTCGGCCCAGGTGTGATGGTGCTCGTCGACGACGGCCTTGACCTTCGGATCCACCTGCTTGAGGTGGGTGTAGGTGACCCGTGACGGGTGCTTGGCGATCAGGTCCAGGTTGTCGCCGCCGCAGTAGCTCAGGTGACCGGTGTCCAGGCAGAGATTGACGTAGTCGGGGTTCGTACCCTCGAGGAAACGCTCGACGGCCGCGTTGGTGTCGACGTGGCTGTCGGCGTGCGGGTGGTAGACGACCTTCATCCCGTACTCCTCGAGGACGGCCCGGCCGAGGCGGTCGTTGCCGGTGATCTTTCGGTCCCAGGCCGCGGCGTCGAGCCGGTACGGCTCGACCTCCGCACCGGTGACGTCGTCGCGCCACATCGAGGGGATGACCACGACGTACTCCGCACCCGCGGACTGCGCGAGCCCGGCCACGTTGCTCACCTGGGTCCAGACGTCGTCCCAGGAGTTCTCCCGCTGCAGGTGCTCGAAGACGGTGCCCGCGCTGACCTTGAAGCCACCGGGGGCCAGCGCGTCGGTGAGTGCGGACGGGTCGGTCGGCAGGTATCCGTACGGGCCCAGCTCGATCCACTCGTACCCGGCCGCGGCCGCCTCGGTGAGGAACCGGGTGTACGGGACCTGGACCGGGTCGTCGGCGAACCAGACGCCCCAGGAGTCCGGGGCGGTACCGATGGTGACGCCGGGGGAATTGTCGAGCGATGTCATGGTGGTGCTGACCTCCAGTCGGTGGCGCGGCGGCGATGCCAGCGCCCGGATGAGAAAACCGGCACTGCAGTCACTTCAGCGGATGAGCGAGACCGCGTCGTCGACCGCCCCGGCCACGTCGCCGTCGGCCGGGTAGAGCATGGTGCGCCCGACGACCAGGCCGCGCACGGACGGCAGTGACAGAGCCTTCGCCCAGGCCGCGAGGGTGTCCTCCGGCGGACCGGACGGATCACCGCCGAGCAGCAGGGTCGGCAGTGTGGTCGCGTCCATCACCCGCTCCATCTCCGTGACCACCGGCAGCTTCATCCAGGTGTAGGCGGTGGAACTGCCGAATCCCTGGGCGATGTGGATGCTCTTGATGACCGCATCCGGGCTCAGATCGTTGACGATCCTGCCGTTCACCCGGCTGGACATGAACGGCTCGACCATCGCGATCAACCTGGCCCGGTTGAGCTCGGTCACCGCGCGGGCGCAGCTCTGCAAGGTCTCGACGGTGCCCGGGTCATCGAGGTCGATGCGGGTCAGCATCTTGGCGCCGTCGAAGCCACCGTCGATGGTGCCCTGAACGTCGTATCCGGTCATCCGGTCGTCGAGCTCGAAGGTTGCGCCGGCCAGGCCGCCGCGGTTCATCGAGGAGAACATGATCTTGTCCTCGAGCGCCCCCAGCATCAGCAGGTCCTCGACGATGTCGGCGGTGGCCAGCAGACCGTCGACCCCGGGCCGGGCCAACGCGGTCTGCAGCCGGCCCAACAGGTCCTTGCGGTCCGACATCGCGTACGGGTCGGGCCCGACGGACAGCGCACCACGGGCCGGGTGGTCGCAGGCCACGATCATCATCTTCCCGTCGTCACCGAGCAGGTGGCGCCGCTTGCGGGAACGGAAGAGACCGGCGATCCGTTCGGGCTCGCGGGCCCTGATCTCGGAGATCTCGTCGTAACTCGTGGCGAAGTGGGACATCTGGATCACCGACCTTCGTTGGGGTTGCCCCCGGCGATGAGGATGTCGATCTCCGCCGCGGTCGGCATCGCCGTGGAACACTCCAGCCGGGACGCGACGATGGCCCCGGCGGCGTTCGCCCGCTGCAGCACCGTGGCCAGCGGCCAACCGGCGAGCAGGCCGTTGGCGAGCGAACCCCCGAAGCTGTCGCCGGCGCCCAGGCCGTTGACCGGGTCGATGAGGATCGGCGCGGACTCGACCCGCTCGCGCTTCGTCTTGGCCAGCACGCCCTTCGGGCCCTGCTTGACGACGGCGAGCTCGACGCCGGCGTCCAGCAGCGCGTCGGCCGCCCGGTCCGGGACGGTCTCGCCCACCGCGATCTCGCACTCCTCACGATTGCCCACGGCCACCGTGACCTGCGGCAGGAGCTTCGCGATCTGCTCGGTGGCGGCGGACGGGGAGTCCCAGAACATCGGGCGGTAGTCGAGGTCCAGAACCACGTGACCTCGACGCTGCCGGGCCGCCAGCACGTCGAGGTGCGTCTGGCGGCTGGGCTCCTCGCTCATCCCGGTGGTCGAGATCCACAGCAGGTCCACGGCCCGGATCAGGTCCAGGTCGATGTCGGAGGTGCGGATCTGCAGGTCCGGCGCCTTGGGCTTGCGGTAGAAGTACAGCGGGAAGTCGTCCGGCGGGAAGATCTCGCAGAACGTGACCGGGGTCGGGTAGTCGGGGCTGACGACGATCTGACTGTCGTCGACCCCGAGCTCGCGCAGTGCACGCCGGACGAAGCGACCGAACGGGTCGTCACCGACGCCGGTGATGATCGAGGTGCGCCGACCGAGCCGGGCCGCCGCGACTGCGACGTTTCCGGTGGTGCCACCCAGGAACTTGCCGAAGGTCTTGACGTCCTCCAGGCCGACGCCGATCTGCAGCGGATAGATGTCCACCCCGGCCCGGCCCATGGTCAGGACCTCCAGGCCGTTCGAAATGGCAGTTGTGGTGGGCGCGCCCATCTCAGACGTTCTGCGGGAAGCCCAGGTTGAGGCCACCGTGGCTGGGGTCGAGCCAGCGGGTGGTGATGACCTTGTTGCGGGTGAAGAAGCTGAAGCCCTCGGTCCCGTGGGCGTGGGTGTCGCCGAACAGCGAGAGCTTCCAGCCGCCGAAAGAGTAGTAGCCGACGGGGACCGGTACGGGGACGTTGATGCCGACCATGCCGACCTCGACCTCGTTCTGGAAGCGGCGGCCGGCGCCACCGTCGTTGGTGAAGATCGCCACCCCGTTGCCGTAAGGGTTGGCGTTGATCATCTCCAGGCCCGCGTCGTAGGAGGGCACCCGCAGCACCGACAGCACCGGGCCGAAGATCTCGTCGGTGTACACGCTCATCTCCGTGGAGACGTGATCCATCAAGGTCGGGCCGAGCCAGAACCCGTCGGCGTCGCCGTCGACGACCGGGTCGCGGCCGTCCACGACCAGGGTGGCGCCCGCATCGGCCCCCGCCTGGACGTAGGCGGCGACCTTGTCGCGGTGGACCCCGGTGACCAGCGGGCCCATGTCGCAGCCGCGACGCCCGTCGCCGGTGCGCAGGGTTCCCATCCGCTCGACGATCTTGGCGATCAGCTCGTCGGCGATGGAGTCCACCGCGACCAACGCGCTGATGGCCATGCACCGCTCACCCGCGGAGCCGAAGCCGGCGTTGACCGCGGCGTCGGCGGCCAGGTCCAGGTCGGCGTCAGGGAGGACCAGCATGTGGTTCTTGGCGCCGCCGAGGGCCTGCACGCGCTTGCCGGCCCGGGTGCCGGTCTCGTAGACGTACCGGGCGACCGGGGTGGAGCCGACGAAGGAGATCGACCTGACCCGCGGGTCGGTGAGGAGCGCGTCGACCGCGACCTTGTCTCCGTGCAGCACGTTGAACACCCCGTCGGGCAGACCGGCTTCCTTCCACAGCGCTGCGAGCCAGTTGGCGGTGGACGGGTCCTTCTCACTCGGTTTCAGCACGACGGCGTTGCCGGCGGCGATCGCGATGGGGAAGAACCACATCGGCACCATGGCCGGGAAGTTGAACGGCGAGATGATCCCCACGACCCCGAGCGGCTGTCGGATAGAGGCGACATCGACCCCAGCGGAGGCATTCTCGGTGAGGCTGCCCTTGAGGAGGTGCGCCAGTCCGCAGGCGAACTCGACGACCTCCTGGCCGCGGGTCACCTCGCCCAGGGCGTCGGAGAGGACCTTGCCGTGCTCACTGGTGATGAGCTCGGCGGCCTCGGCCTTGCGCGCATTGAGCAACTCGCGGAAGGCGAACAACACCTGGGTGCGCCGGGCCAGCGACAGGCTGCCCCACGCCGGGGCGGCGGCGGCCGCCGCCGCGATGACGACCTCGGCGTCCGCGGCGGAGGCCAGCGCGACGTGCTTGGTGACCTTGCCCGTCGCCGGGTCGTACACCGGGGCGGTGCGGTCGGAGGCACCGGCGAACGGCGCGCCGTTGCTCCAGTGCGACACCACAGCGGGTGCAGCCGGGGCGGTCGGGGTCTCGGGCAGGGCGTCGCGATCGGTGCTGGTCGTCATGAATCCTCCGGGGGATGCGGGGGTGCGGACGGGAGATCGGGGATGAGCTCAGCGGCCGGCGGGGCGATGGTACTGACGCTGGGTCGCCTTCCGGGTGTCGTAGATGGCCTTCGCCGCCTGGGTGAAGTCCAGGGTGGAGACCTCGGCCACCGGCACGTCCCACCAGGCGTCCCCGGACGGTGACTGGTGCTCGAGGTCAGTGTCCACGTGCACCATGGCCGGCTCGTCGCCCGCCTTGGCCTGCGCGAGCGCCGCACGGAGTTCGTCGAGGGTCGTGGCGCGGTAGACCCTGATACCCAGGCTCTCGGCGTTCGCGGCCAGGTCGACCGGCAGGATCCCGCCGTCGAGGCGGCCGGTCCCGGCGTTGCGGTAGCGGTACCTGGTGCCGAACCGCTGCACACCCAGCGACTCGGCGAGCGCCCCGATCGAGGCGTAGCCGTGGTTCTGCAGCAGCACCACGATGACCTTGATGCCCTCCTGAACGGCCGTGACCAGCTCGGTCGGCATCATCAGGTAGGAGCCGTCGCCGACGGTGATGAACACGTCGCGGTCGGGGGCCGCCATCCGGACGCCGATACCGCCGGGTATCTCGTAGCCCATGCACGAGTAGCCGTACTCGACGTGGTAGCCCTTGCGGTCGCGGGTGCGCCACATGCCGTGCAGGTCACCGGGCAGCGAACCGGCGGCGCAGACCACGACGTCGCGGGCCTCCATGACCTCGTCGACCGCACCGAGTACCTCGGACTGGCCGAGAACGCCGTTCTCGGCGCCGAAACCGCTGTGGAAGGAGGCCACGACCACGTCGTCCCACGCTTTCGCCTTCGCAGTGGCGTCAGCCTGATAGGCGGCGTCGGTCCGGTAGCCCTGGAGGGCGGCGGTGAGGGCGGTGAGCGCCCGGCGGGCGTCGGCGACGACCGGCAGCCCGGCGTGCTTGACCGCGTCGATCGAGGCGACGTTGATGTTGACGAACTGCACGTCCGGGTTCTGCCAGAGCGTCCGCGACGCGGTGGTGAAATCGGAGTAGCGGGTGCCGATGCCGATGACGACGTCCGCCTCGCGGGCGAAGGCGTTGGCCGCGGGTGAACCGGTGGCGCCGATGGCGCCGAGGTTAAGCGGGTGGTCGAAGGGCAGTGAGCCCTTGCCGGCCTGGGTCTCGCCGATCGGGATGCCGGTGGCCTCGACGAAGGTCTGGAGCTCGCCGTTCGCATCGGCGTAGGTCACGCCGCCGCCGGCGACGACGATCGGTTTCTTCGCGCCGCGGATGATGGCCGCGGCCGACTGGATGACCTCGGGCTCCGGCACCGGCCGGCCGATCCGCCAGACCCGCTCGGCGAACAGCGACAACGGCCAGTCGTAGGCCTCGGCCTGGACGTCCTCGGGCAAGGACACCGTCACTGCCCCGGTCTCCGCCGGGTCGGTCAGCACCCGCATCGCACCGAGCAGGGCGGCGGGCAGCTGCTCCGGGCGCCAGACGCGGTCGAAGAATTTGGACAGCGGGCGGAACGCATCGTTGACCGAGACGTCGTAGCCGTAGGGCTGCTCGAGCTCCTGCAGGACCGGGGAGGCGACCCGGGTGGCGAAGATGTCGCTGGGCAGCAGCAGCACCGGGATGCGGTTGATGGTGGCCAGGGCCGCGCCGGTGAGCATGTTGGACGCACCCGGTCCGACCGAGGCGGTGACGGCGAACGTCTCGAGGCGGTCCTTTTGGCGGGCGTAGCCGACGGCGACGTGCACCATCGCCTGCTCGTTGCGACCCTGGTGGTAGGGCAGCTCACCGGGGGTCTGCAGCTCCGACTGCAACAGCGCCTGGCCGAGCCCGGCTACGTTGCCATGCCCGAAGATGCCGAAACAACCCGCGAAGAACCTGCGGCGCAACCCGTCTCGCTCCGAGTACTGGGCACCGAGAAATTTCACCACCGCCTGCGCGACGGTCAGGCGAATGGTGCCGGTGTGGGCGGCTGCCGTGCTGGCCATGCCGGTGATTCCTTTCGCGCGAACGACCCGGGCTGCGCGGAGAACTCTTGCCCACGATGCGGTGTGATGTCAAGGTTTTGTCAGTACATACGAACAGAATTGTGGGACCGAGGGCCTCGGTCGTGCGGCGGTCGTCCACAGGCCCGGGGCCCAGCGGCGGGGACGCGGGCAGTCTCGCGGTGCCCTGTCGCCCGGACGGCCGGCACCGGGCACTGTAGGAGAATGGTGGACGACGAACGCTTTTCGCACCCGCCCTGCCCAGGAGGAAGCATGACGATCACCGAGCCCGGCCCCACGACCACGGGCTCTCCCATCCCCGATCGCCCGATGCTCATCGGCGGTGAATGGGTGCCGGCCCTCTCGGGCGAGTGGAGCGAGGTGCTCTCCCCCGGGCGTCGCGGCCTGGTCCTGGCCCGCGTCCCCGTCGGTGGCCCCGCGGACGCCGACCGTGCGGTCAAGGCCGCCCGTGCAGCTTTCCCGGCCTGGCGAGCCCTGCACTTCAAGGATCGTCAGAAGGCGTTGCTGAAGATCGCCGACGCCCTCGAGGAGGCCGCCGAGGAGCTCGCCGTCCTCACCGCGGAGGACACCGGCAACGCGCTGCGCACCCAGGCGCGCCCCGAGTCGCAGACCCTGGTCACCCTGTTCCGCTACTTCGGCGGCGTGGCCGGCGAGTTCAAGGGGACGGTGCTTCCCGCCGGGGACGATCAGCTGCAGTACACCCGGCGCGAGCCGCTCGGCGTCGTCGCCGGCATCCTGCCGTGGAACTCGCCGCTGATGATCGCCGGCATGAAGACCCCGGCCGCGCTGGCCGCCGGCAACACGCTGATCCTCAAGACCGCCCAGGAAGCGCCGCTGACCATCCTCAAGATGGCCGAGATCGCGAACCGCTTCCTGCCGGCCGGCGTGCTCAACGTGGTCACCGGCCCGGGTCGCAGTATCGGCGAAGCCCTGCTCACCCACCCCGACGTCGACAAGGTCTCGTTCACCGGATCCACCGAGGTCGGCAGGCACATCGGCGAGGTCGCCGGCCAGCGGCTGACGCAGGTCTCGCTCGAGCTGGGTGGAAAGAGCCCGAACATCGTCTTCCCCGATTCCGCCACCCCGGAGACCATCGACGCCACCGCTACCGGCGTGCTGACCGCGATGCGTTTCACCCGGCAGGGCCAGAGCTGCACCGCCGGGTCCCGGCTGTTCGTGCACACCGACGTCTACGACGTCTTCCTGGCCGCGCTGATCGCCAAGGTGAAGCAACTCCAGGTCGGTGACCCGCTGGACGAGGCCACCGACATGGGTTCGATCATCAACGCCAAGCAGTACGAGTCGATCATGGACTACATCAACGACGGCAAGTCCCAGCCGGGTGTCGGCGTTCCGCTGGACGGCGCCGACTTCGTCGGCGACGGCCTGGACGGCTTCTACCAGGGGCCGACGATTTTCACCGCGGTCGACAACAGCTGGCGGATCGCCCAGGAGGAGATCTTCG